>NZ_ALVZ01000180.1 GCF_000332055.1 Xenococcus sp. PCC 7305
CAACAGGCGATCTCATAGTAACTCAAGGGGGAATTATGCTCTACGCTGAATCTCTTAAAGGTGGCGGGAAAGATGATGAAGAAGGACATGAACATGATGAAGAGGGTCACGAACATGATGAAGAGGGTCACGAACATGATGAAGAGGGTCACGAACATGATGAAGAGGGTCACGAACATAGTGAAAAGACAGATGATAGAAGCACCAATTCTTCTAACTCATTATTATCATTGTGGGTGCTTTCTTTACTAGGAGTGGGAGGAATGACCACAGCCTTTGTGGTGGGTCGTCATACGGGAATGCAACCCCAATCTACAGTAGGAGAGAAGAAAGAACTAGAAAAATTTAAGCTTAATGAGGCAAATACTGCTGATGATAGTGCCTATGAGAGTTAACTTACGACACAAATATTTCCTCAAAAACATGAATCTTCTGATTAATTACTAATACTTTAGACTAAAAAAATGCTCAATTCCATTCTCAAATGGTCGATCGCTCGGCGCTGGTTTGTAGTTATTGGCGCAATTATAATTGCTCTGTGGGGGCTGTTCGTTATCAGGCAAATGCCCTTGGATGTAATACCGAGTTTTGCACCGCCCCAGGTACAAGTTCAAACAGAAGCCCCAGGATTCGCTCCCGACGAGGTAGAATCTTTAATCACTTTGCCGATGGAAAGTGCGCTGAACGGTACGCCAGGCTTAGAATCGATTCGTTCCTCTTCGGCAGTAGGTCTTTCTGTCGTTAACATTATTTTTGAAGAAAATACCGATATCTATCGAGCAAGACAGCTAATTACAGAAAGATTACAACAAGTTCAAAGTGAATTACCAGAAGGCATTAGTCCGCCAGAGATGACTCCTACTACTTCACCCATAGGAGACATTCTTAAATATGCTCTAACTGCCGAGACTACGCCGATGATGGAAGTGACGCGGTTAGCAGATTGGCAAATTAAAAACCGACTTCTAGGCATTTCTGGTGTCAGTCAAGTAGTGGTTTTTGGTGGGGAAGAGCGACAGTATCAAATTTTAGTCGATCCAGCTAAGTTACAGCAATTTAATGTGTCTTTAGAGCAAGTAACCGAAGCAACCAGTGGCTCGAATGTGAATGCCCCTGGAGGTTTTTTAATTAGTCCCGACCGGGAGCTGATCGTCAGACAGCAAGGTCGAGCCACTTCAATCGCCGATCTAGAGCGTTCGGTGATTGCCGAACGAGGTGGTACGCCCGTGCGTTTGAGGGATGTGGCAGAGGTGAAAATTGGCAAGGCAGTTAAAAGGGGAGATGGAGCTTTAGGAGGTAAACCTGCCGTAGTTCTAATGATCAAAAAACAACCTGCTGGTGATACTGTCGAGATCACTGAGGCAGTAGAAGCTGTAATGCAGGAAATCGAAAAAACATTGCCCAAAGATGTCAAGTTAACTCGAACTTTTCGACAGGCAGATTTTATCGAAGCATCAGTGAAAAATGTTCAAGTAGCTCTGCGGGATGGAATTATTATTGTTGGGGCGATCTTGATTCTCTTCTTGATGAATTGGCGCACTATTATTATTACCCTCAGTGCGATGCCTTTAGCTTTAATCCTGGGGCTGATGTTTTTAAAGTTTCAGGGTGGAGGAATTAACACCATGACTTTAGGAGGGTTAGTAGTCGCCATCGGTTCGGTGGTAGATGACGCGATCGTCGATATGGAAAACTCCTACCGCCGTCTGCGGGAAAATCAACGAGCGGGTAATCCTATTGCACCCTTACGGGTGGTGTTTAATAGCTCGGTGCAGGTTAGAGTGAGCGTGCTGTTTTCCACCATTATTATTGCCGTAATATTTGCCCCCGTATTTGCTTTATCTGGGGTAGAAGGTAAAATTTTTACGCCGATGGCAATTACTTACCTACTAGCAATTGGTGCTTCGACTCTAGTAGCAGTAACTTTGACACCAGCTTTGTGTGCTTTATTGTTGGCAAATAGTAAACTCCCCGATGATGAAACTTGGATTGCTCGTCAATTTAAGCGCGTTTATCGTCCTCTTTTAGGATGGTCGATAGGCAAGCCCAAAATTGTCTTATTAACTTCTGTAGCAGGATTGGTAGCTTCCATTATCATTGTTTCGGGCTTGGGAAAAGTGTTTCTACCAGAGTTTCAAGAGCAGTCTCAGGTGGTTGCCATGAATCTCTATCCTGGGGTATCCCTAGATACTACTAGAAGAGCTGCATTTGCTCTATCAGAAGAATTAAAAGATAATCCTGATTTTGAAACAATTCAATTACGAGCAGGTCGAGCCACTGGAGACATCGAAGTCAATGGCGTGGATTTTGCCGAACTCGATATTCAAGTAACTGAAGGAGCTGCGAAAAACCTCGACGAGAGCATGGAAAAGCTCCGTGCTTCCTTTGACAAAATTCCTGGCATAGTTCCCAGCGTAGGTGGTTTTATCGCTCACCGCATCGATGAAGTCCTTTCAGGGGTGCGTTCTGGTATTGCCGTTAAAATATACGGTCCGGAATTAGAAGAACTGCGTTCTCTCGGACAGCAGATCCAGTCGGTGATGGGTGCTGTCCCTGGCGTTGTGGATTTACAACTAGAACCACAAGTTCCCATCAAACAACTCCAGATTAAGGTGGATCGCGAAGCAGCTTCTCGTTATGGTTTGAGCGTCGGTACAGTAGGAGAAACCATCGAAACAGCTTTAAACGGTCGCGTGGTATCTCAAGTTCTCGAACGGCAGCAATTATTTGACTTGGTGGTTTGGTTGCAGCCAGAAGCTCGTCGCGACCTCGAAAATGTTAGAAATTTATTTATCAACACTCCGAACTACGGACAAATTCCCCTGTCACAAGTTGCCAAGATTGACTACGGCACAGGACCTAATACCATCAACAGGGAAAATGTTTCCCGTAGGCTGATCGTTTCGGCTAATGTTTCGGGTCGAGATTTGGGATCGGTAATTCAGGATATTCGCACGCAGGTTCAACAAGAAGTTGAGTTTCCTGGGGGGTATTTCATTGAATATGGCGGTCAATTTGAGGCACAAGAACGAGCTACCCAAAGATTGCTGCTATTTGGTGCTTTAGCTCTAGTGGCGATCGCGGTGTTGATGTACTTTGCCGTCAAATCCATTGCCTCAACCATAGCGATTATGATTAACCTCCCCCTAGCTCTCGTCGGGGGCATAATTTCGATCGCCTTGACTGGCGGAGATTTATCGATTGCCTCGTTGGTGGGTTTTATTACCTTGTTTGGGGTCGCAGCCCGCAACGGATTGTTACTCGTAGAAACTTACAATACTAAGTTCGCTGAAGGAATGGGTCTTAAAGAGACGATTATCAAAGGTTCTCAAGAGCGATTAAACGCTATTTTGATGACAGCATTAACTTCTGCTTTGGGAATGGCACCCCTGGCAATTGGTACGGGTCCGGGAAAGGAGATGCTACAACCTTTGGCTGTGGTGGTTTTAGGAGGACTATTTACTTCTACTGCTTTAACCTTACTGGTATTACCCGCTCTCTATTCCCAGTTTGGAAAATTCTTGATGCCCAAATCAACCAAAACCCATTCGTCGTTACCAAATACATCGCAATTGATTCTCAGTGAGGACAATGGCGTGGCACAGGCAACAAATAATCGAGGTTGACCTGGAGACACGGATCGATTTTTCCGACATGGCACAATAGCTTACTTCACAATATTTGAATTTCAGGAGAACAATGATGAAAAAACTACTAATTTATACCTCTGTATTATCTTTAATCCTAGCTGGGATACCCACTAAAATTCTTGCAAAAGACAGTCATGGGATCGAGGGAACTTCTCATATTATCGGTGCTGGAGCTTTTCCCTTCAAAAGACTTCGGGCATCGCATCCCAACCATTATTTGAGAATTCACGTCCAGGGACAAGCCATCTCATCACTTACTATCGAGCTACCAGAAGCAATGACAATTAAGGATGGAGTTAAAGTAACCGATGAAACAGGTACCGAACTTAAACCGAAAGTCACTCTCGACCCAGAAAAAGTAACTCTGGCTTTTGCCCAACCCATTGCTCCCGATACAACCCTATCAATTAAGCTGAAAGATGTTCACCGAGAAAGATTCATTATTAGAACTTTAATGTATCGAATCAATGTTTTAAAGGTTGGCATGGAGCGGGAAGTTAGCCTGGGAGTAGCTAGAATTCATACTGACTGAGCGAAATTTGTAGCATGAGAATATTATTAGTTGAAGATGAACCAGATATGGGAGCGACCATCAAAGAAATTTTAAATCGCGAAAAATATGTAGTAGATTGGGTACAAGATGGCACTGAAGCTTGGGAATATATTCAAGATCGTTTAGCAGATTACTCTCTAGCTATTTTTGATTGGTTAGTCCCTGGATTGTCTGGTTTGGAACTGTGTCGGCGACTGCGGAACCGCAAAAACCCTTTGCCCATACTAATTTTAACTGCCAAGGATAAAATAGAAGATAGGGTAACTGGCTTGGATGCTGGTGCGGATGATTATCTGGTTAAGCCTTTTAGTATACCAGAGTTATTAGCCAGAGTACGGGCTTTACAAAGGAGATCGCCTCTTTTACAAACTCAAAAGCTACAAGTAGACGGACTAATCTTAGACTGCGGTGCTCGCACCGCTCATTGGCAGTCTTCTGATGGCAAAGTACGAGAAATTTCCCTAACTAATAAAGAGTTTCAAGTACTGGAATATTTAATGAAGTATCCCAGGCAAGTTATACAAAGCGATCGCATTCGCCGCCAGATTTGGGAAATTGATGCCTACAATTACAGCAATGTGGTAGCTGCTCAGGTACGACTAGTCCGTCGTAAATTAGAATCCATAGGCTGTGGCAAGATTATTGAAACTGTTCCAGGTCAAGGATATCGTTTCAATCCAAAACCATGAAACGAAATAGTTTGTTTAGCCAGACCCGCATTACTATCGCTTTCTGGTATGCAGGAGTTATGGGTCTTATTTTGATTATATTTGGATTAGGAGCATATCAAGCAATTAAACGCAGTTACTCGACGGAAATAGATCGAGATTTGCAATCTATAGCTGGAACCTTGTATCAGAGTTTAGAATTACAGCTTCAACAACCAGGGCGTATAGATTCTTCAATTGAACAATTGCTGCCCAATCTTTGCCAGCTTGGGGAGCGTTGTTTTTCTACAACAAGTTCTCGAACTCACCGCAATCTCAGTGCTATTAATCAGAATAGTTACTATGTTCGTCTATTTAATTCTTCTGGTCGTTTGCTGGCAGTAGCAGGAAACTATCCTGACGGATTATCTCCAGATTTTGAGCGGAAAACTTGGCAGACTGTATCGGATCGAGAAGAAAATAATTATCGTCAAATAACTCTTTTGCTTCATGCGCAGAGCGAACAAGATTGGGGTTATCTTCAAGTTGGGTATAGCCTGGAAGAGTATAAAAATTTATTGATTAGAACGAAAAAAATCATCATCCTGAGTTCTATTTTCTCGTTGGTGTTAGTTAATGGAGCAAGTTGGGGACTAGCTAGAGTTGCGATGCGCCCTATTTATGAATCTTATAAGCAAATGGAGCAGTTTTCTGCCGATGTCGCTCACGAACTGCGAACCCCTTTAGCAACAATCCAAAGCACCGTCGAATCAGCATTGTTAACATCTCAACTAGAACCTTCAAAGGCTCTAAACGTGCTGAAAATTGTCGAACGTCAAAACCTACGACTGATTAAGCTAGTTGTCGATCTGCTGCTGCTAGCTAATACCCAACAAAATTTTGTTAGGTCGCACTGCGAACCCTGTTGCTTAAACGATCTAGTTGAAGATTTAATTGAGGAATTCTTATCGATCGCTAGCGTGAATCAAGTCACCTTAAGTTACCAAATACAAGTAGAAGAGTCTTTAGAAATATTAGGAAATTGCGACCAGTTATACCGCCTTGTCTTCAATCTGATCGATAATGCTATTCAATACACTCCAGAATATGGGAATGTAACAGTTATTCTCAAGCGTATTAATCATCAAGCCCTAATTCAAGTTCGCGATACGGGAATTGGCATTGCCCGCTCCGAACAGCAAAAGATTTTTAATCGTTTTTATCGAGTACATAATGATCGCTCTCGAAAAACTGGTGGTTCGGGATTGGGATTAGCGATCGCTTGTGCTATAGTGCAATCACATCAAGGAAGTATTCGAGTACAAAGTGAATTAGGGACCGGAAGCACATTTACCATTCAGCTACCTTTAAAGCTGAGATCAAGGATTTAGGGCAACACTGGAAATAAGAGAACACACTTCTTCAATATTCGATTCGGGATTAGGGTTATTTATGCAACCAGTGCGATATTCTTCTAATTCTGCTTTAAACAAGGTCATTATTTAAGGTTTATTTCTCAATCAATTAATCAGGCTACTTTTGGATTAATTGAATGTAAGCAAGTGTTTGCTGATATCCAGCCATATCTCCTAAATCTAAAAAAAGTTTGGCTGCCTGTTCTAAATCTTCTAAACCTAACTGCTTATCTCCTAACTGGGCGCGGACAAACCCTCGATTGCCATAAGCTTCAGCCAAAGTAGGGTCGAGTCGAATTGCCTCATCATAATCAGAGATCGCGCCTTGAAGATTTCCTAATCCAGTGCGTGCCTTACCTCGATTGTAGTAAGCATCAACAAAATTAGAATCAAAACTTAAAGCTCGACCGAAGCTGTCAACTGCTCGATCTAGATTGCCTTGCTGTGCGAGAACAATTCCTTTTCTGTTAAGAGCATCCGCATGACGGGGAGCAACCTGTAATGCCAGATCAAATTGATCGATAGCTTGGCTTAAATTGCCTAAGCCCAAGTGTGCCATTCCCCGATTACAATAGGCTTCAATGTAGTTTGGGTTGAGTTCAATAACGCGATCTAAGTCAGTAATTGCCCCTTGGTAGTCTCCGTGAGCAATTTTCTTTGTACCGCGCTCGAACAAGCCTTCAGTATTCATTCGGTCGGTAGAAATTGCCAATTGCTGCTGAGTAGGAGAAATGGCTAAAGCTGGTCTGACAAAAACCGAAAATCCTCCGAAAGTTAATGTTACCCCTAATATAATGCCTGATGTCTTAATCGTTTTCATGACTGGATTTTTCTTGCTATAACTCAGAACAAGAATATTACCTCACAATATCATTTTAGTAAAATAATTTCGATAATACCTCAGCAATTCCAAATTCAAAATTTTCAAGAGCTGAGACCCTTGATATCTCGTTCAGATCTGGCCTTATCGGAGGAGCCTAATCGGCTAAAACAACGTAATCTCGTTCCGAATTTATTTTTGCTGATAATACCTCGCTGTCCTTGACACTGCATAACGGTAATCTATAGCATTCTTCTTCATCACAAATTCTTGCCACTGTTTATTCTCAGGACTGCACAGCAAAAGCGCTCGCGCTTATTTCTCAGCTTCAGGTTTGCTACTTTTCATAATCTCAGCAAAAGCTAGTAAATATAAGTTATTTGAGTCATCATTTTTCTCTAGAAAACTTGGACAAATTTCTTCTTGACTTTAGAGTTGACTCTAAGGTTTAAGCTAAATCTAGAACTCCAATTTTCCCAAGGAAAAAGAGATGACAAAACGATTAGTAGAAGTATTTATAGCTGGCTGTCCTTTAGGCGATGAAACCGTCAAGCTCGTGCGAGAATTAGCCTGTTCCAATTGCGAGGTAAAAATTTACGATCTGCATCAAGGAAGTACAGAAGAAAAGGAAAAAATAACGCAATATGGAATTCATCGCGTTCCTACGGTAGTAGTGAATGGTAAATTAGCGGAGTGCTGTTCATCCCAGCAGCCTGTATCCCGTGAAATGCTAGTAGCTGCTGGTATTGGGCAAGGATAAGAGCAGATGACGGGAAAAGAAGGCTGGTTGATTGGCGAGTTGAGCGATCGCGTGGGCGTATCGGTTCATACAATCCGTTATTACGAACGCTTGGGATTACTCGAACCCCCAAGGCGCACCGAATCACAATATCGCATCTATGGAAAAGAAAATGAAGAACGCTTGCGCTTCATTCAGAAAGCCAAAAGATTCGGGCTGTCTTTGGATGAAATCAAACAACTAATTACTATTAGAACTGAAGGAACACCTCCTTGTGCCAGCCTCAAAACAATGGTCAAGCAACACCTTAATGATCTAGACCGCAAAATTGAGGAAATGGTGTCTTTACGTCGAGAATTAGCCAGTCGTTACGAAGAGATTGATAAGTCATTACCCGATGCCTCTACTCCTCCGACTGAAGAAATTTGTCGGGGTAAAATCTGTGGACTAATCGAATCTATTGAGTGATTCAGCTAGAAAAAATGAAACCTAAAACTGCTCTCATCGCTAGCATAAGTGGCACGATTCTCGTCGCTCTTTGTTGCTTTACTCCTATCCTAGTTATTCTTTTAGGAGCGATTGGTTTGAGTGCGCTGGTAGGTTATCTTGACTACATTTTATTGCCAGCCCTGTTTATCATGCTTGCCTTAACTATCCTTTCCTACCGTCGTTATCGTCGTTGTTGTAAGCGTTAGGAATAATTCACATTTTAAAACTTCTTTTAACAATGACTGAAACTTGTTGTTGCCCTCCCCAGCAAACTTCCTGGGATAAAACTTGTCCTATAGATGGAACAAAAGGAAAGAGGGTTCAAACCATCACCTTAAAAAGTTTGCTCATACCTTCAGCTTTAGAAACCCTTAATTCTGATACAAATTATTATTTCTGTACTGCAACAGATTGTCCTGTAGTTTATTTTAATGAAGAGGGTCAGATATTTAGTACCAAACAGGGAAAAGAACTGGTATTTCAGAAAGATAAGGGTTTAGATGTTCCTGTATGTTACTGTTTTGGTTGGAGTCGCGATCGCATTCAACGAGAAATTATTCAAACGAGTAAAAGCAGTGCTGAAGCTAATATTCGCAGTCACATTAAGGCTGGACGCTGCGGTTGTGAAGTAAATAACCCTCAAGGAAGCTGTTGTTTGGGTAATATTCGCGCTATTGTGCGACAATTATCTAAAAATATCCCAACATAAAGGATTATCTTTTTTAGCCCTTAATTAACTTGATTTCTGCATCTCTATAGTTCCCATCATGCCTAAATCCTCGTGGTCTAAAATATGACAATGGTAAACTGTCTTGCCAGGGAAGTCTGTAAAACGAACTCGAAAGCGTACCGTTTCTCCTGCTCGAACTAATACAGTATCTTTCCAGGCTCGAAAGGATTCGGGTTGACCATTGCGACTTATTACTTGAAAGGGATTGGTGTGCAAGTGGAAGGGGTGATCCATTACACCTGTATTCGTAATTTCCCAGTCTTCTATTGTGTTAAGAGAGACTTGAGTATCTACTCGTTGATGGTCGAACGCTCTGCCGTTGATTAAGAAAACCATACCCATACCAGGAGACATACCGTGGTTAAGAATAAAGCGACGCACTCTTTGGGGTTCAGGCAGTGTCTCTACAGGAATGAGTTTTTGGGGTAAGGGAAGAGTTTCCACCTGTCCTGCATAGGTTAAAGTTGCTAGATTCCTAGTGCTTTCCCAATCCGATTGAACCATCATTCCCGATCCCATCCCCCGACCCATCATACCTCGCCCCATCATGCCACCACCCATCATTCCCATGCCCCCACGGTTGTAAGGCAGAGCCAGCAATCTATATTGATTCGGTTCTCGCTCTCCACGTACCAATATTTCAGCCCGTTCCCCAGGAGTCAACAGCAACTCCCTGAGTTCGACTGGTTCGGATAGAGGAATTCCGTCCGTAGCGATTAGGTAGAGGGGGTGATCTTCTAAAGCCAAACGATAAAAACGGGAAGTAGAAGCATTGACCAGACGCAGACGCAGCAATCCCCCTTTGGGAATTGACAAGGTAGGATTAACCTGACCGTTCGCCGTAACTAGCGATCCTTCTCGCCCCATCATTTGTGCCATGTGCCAGGGCTGCGGTACTCTTCCATTGGCATCGAGGTCAAAATCTTTGAGAAATAAAAATACCTCCTGGGCTGCTTGAATTTCAGGAATTGCATCAAGTTCTCCCCGAATGATGAAAGCTCCTCCCAAACCAGCAAATACTTGCTCGGCTACCCATCCATGTAGGTGGGGATGATAATAAAAAGTACCTCCAGGGTGGTTGTCGGGAATGGTGAATTCGTAGGTGAAGGTTTCGCCACTGGGAATGTTCAAAAAGATGTTGTCGGCGTTGCCCGTTGGCGGTACGTGCAGTCCGTGGTAATGAATGTTGGTCGGTTGGGGTAGGTTGTTAGTAAAGCGAATGCGGACGCTATCCCCTGGTTTGGCTTCAAGCTGAGGAGCAGGAATCTGACCGTTATAACTATATAAGTAGGCTTGTTCTCCTGCTAGATTAACTGCCTCGTAACGAGCATCGAGGGCAATATCTAACAATCCGTCCTTACTGACGTATTGATTTGGCGCAGGGGGTAACGATTGACCAGTAACGCGGGATGCCAGAAACACGGCACTAGCACTACTGACACCGAGGGCTAAAAATTGTCTGCGGTTCAAGGGTCGCATATCAAACATACTACCATTACGTTCGGCTTTTACTTATCCCTGTGACCTACCAGCAGCAAGACCCCCAGCCTCCTTGTCGATTCCAATTGCGATTTCCACTCCAGGCGGGGATGCCGTTGTCGTCCCTCAGTTCTAGCACTTTATCTCCCTGCCGTACTTCGGCTACCATGATGACGGGATTACCTGCCCAATTGACTTGAGAACCTTTCACTTCAATTTCATCACCTGGGTTAACTTGAAAGCCTTGGTTATCGAGATACCATGAAGGAGCGAGATGTACGGGTACGGTTTGGTCTTCAGTTTCAACTAAGAGCTGCATACCTTGGGACATCCCGTTCATGGGCGTAAAAGCGTTGGTGCTGACTACCTTCCCACGGATTGTTTCGACCGTATTGAGGTTGTACATACCGCCGTACTGATTGTTATTATGTCCCCAACCCCCCATGCCACCGTGGTGTCCAGGTCGTCCCATCATGCCATCTCGATTGGGATAGGACTGATTTGTTCCTGACTGTGGTGGGGGATAAGATTGTTGTTGTCGCTGTGCTACTGTCTGGGCTAAAGCTTGACTAACTGTCAGTGTTAGTAGAGTTAAGCTGGCAACAGCAATTGTAGTTAAAGTTTTACGAGTTGTATTGATCTTCATTATTATGGTTCTCCTGTTGAGCAACCTTTATATTTTTAGTTTAAAGTCTCCCCTTAGCTAGAGAGTCAAATCAAGGCAATATATCTAAATGTTAGTGAAAATAAAATTATCCCCAGCCGTAATTGGCGATTCATCTTAAACTCCTTTGTTTAAAAAGTTGTTGATTGAACTTTTACTCCGTCCAGTTATGGCATCATGTTAGTTGCTGGTAACTACAGTGTATCAGTAATTAATGATATAGTGATATTGAATGTAAACTTATGCAAACACTGACCTCGGCTCAAGTTACCGATTTAAAAGCCAAGCTTTTTCGAGGTTTTGCTGACCCTTCTCGTTTGTCTATTCTCAATGCCTTACGCAAAGGTTCTCTTACAGTAGGCAAGATTGTCAAAGCAACTAATCTGAGTCAATCGAATGCTTCTAACCATTTAGCCTGTCTCCGAGATTGTGGTCTAGTAACTCGTTCCCAAAAAGGCAATTTTGTTTATTATCAACTCAGCGACGAACGGGTAGCTGCGTTACTGAATTTGGCTGATGAATTGCTGGCTGATTCAGCTAAAGGAGTTTACGAATGCACTCGCTATGAAGTTTCAGAAACTGAGAAGTAAGTTTTGGCTCTCGGCGATCGCTATGGATTGGAATCATTGACTATTTGAATCAGTCTGATGTAAATATTGCAGCTATTTCTTCAGTTAACTTTCAAAATCCGACTGGCATTAAGAATTGCCAATAGTGCTACACCTACATCGGCAAATACTGCCTCCCATAAAGTTGCTATGCCAACTGCTCCTAGTAAGATAAACAGTGCTTTAATTGCCATTGCCAGAATGATATTCTGCCAGACAATAGTGTGAGTTTTACGAGCTATAGCTATAGCTTCTGCTACCTTAGACAGAGCATCGTCCATTAACACTACATCGGCAGTTTCAATCGCTGCATCTGAACCTAATGCCCCCATTGCCATTCCCAGATCGGCTCTAGCAATTACAGGTGCATCGTTGATACCATCGCCCACAAAGGCTACCTTGCTTTTTTTTCCAGATTTACGAAGATACTGCTCGATCGCTTCTACTTTATCTTCTGGCAGTAATTCAGCTTTGTAGGTATCCAAACCGAGTTTATCGGCAACATTCTTAGCTACAACTCGGTTATCTCCTGTCAGCATTACTGTTTCAGCAACTCCTGCTTTTTTCAATCTGGCGATCGCTCTTGCTGCATCTTCTTTGATTCTGTCGGAGATTAGGATATAACCCGCATATTTACCGTCTATTGCCAAATGAACCACTGTACCTTCAACATTGCAGGTGTCGTGAGCGATATTAGCTTTGTGTAACAGGCGATCGTTTCCTGCTAAAACTGACATCCCTTTAACGTTGGCACTGATACCGTGTCCTAGTATTTCTTCATAGTCAGTGACATCAGCATCGGAAATTTCATTATTGTAAGCTTCCACAATCGACCTGGCTACAGGGTGATTGGATTGAGATTCGGCGATCGCAGCAACAGTTAGTAATTCTTTTTCGCTATAACCATTGTAGGGAGCTATCTGAGTTACTTGAAATACCCCTTCGGTTAACGTTCCCGTTTTATCGAAAATTACCGTTTTAACCTCGGTTAGAGCATCCAAAAAAGTAGAACCCTTAACTAAAATCCCTCTTTTTGCTGCACCGCCAACACCACCAAAGTAACCGAGGGGAATGCTGATAACTAATCCGCAGGGACAAGATATTACCAATAAGACTAATGCGCGATAAACCCACAGTTCACTGATTTGGTCGGGAATTAGCAATGGAGGTAAGATGGCAACTGCTAAAGAAAGAAAAACCACTACAGGGGTATAGTAACGGGCAAAGCGAGTAATAAATTTCTCTGTGGGTGCTTTTTTACTGCTGGCATTTTCTACTAAATCTAAGATTTTAGCGATGGAAGATTCGGCAAATAGTTTGGTGACTCGAACGGTCAAACTACCTGTTTGGTTAATTACTCCTGCTAGAATTGTTTCTCCTTGTCTGACAGTTCGAGGTACAGATTCACCCGTGAGTGCCGAAGTATCTACCTGAGAATTACCTGATAGTATCTCCCCGTCTAAAGGAACTTTCTCCCCTGGTTTGATAACAATGGTATCTCCAACTTCTACTTTTTCGGGTGCAACCTCCCTAACTACCCCATTAATCACTAAATTTGCCGTATCGGGACGTACTTCTAGCAATGCCTTAATCGAACGACGCGATCGCCCGACAGCAAAACCCTGAAACAATTCCCCCACCTGGAAAAACAGCATTACCGCTACAGCTTCGGGAATTTCGTGAATCGCGATCGCTCCTAAAGTAGCAATGGTCATCAAGAAGTTCTCATCAAAGATTTTACCCCGCAGAATATTACGTCCCGCACTGGTCAAAACACTCCACCCACTAATTAAGTAAGCAGGAATCAAAACTGCATATTCGGCGATCGCCCCAGGAGTATCGTGCAAAGGCTGGTTAAAAACCAACCCGATGATAAACAAGACTACGGCAATACTTAGGGGAATAAATTCTCGACGTGAATCGGAATCATTATGTTGGTGGTTATGACCTTCATCGGTAGAACAGCAACCAGGGGAATGTTTGTTTGACATTATCTAAACATTTAAACAGCTTTATAGTTGAACAATTGAATATTTATTCAGATAATATCCAAAAAAAAGCAATTTAGCAATAAACGAAAGGATTAAACTTCGTCTAAATGCTCGGCTACTTCCCGATATAGATTGGCAATATGCGCGTCTGCAAGACTGTAATAAACATTACGACCTTCACGACGATGTTTGACTAAGCGTAAGTTTCTTAGCAGACGTAATTGGTGGGATACAGCAGAATCACTCATCTTAACTACTATTGCCAAGTCACAGACACAAAGTTCTGCTTTGGATAGTGCAGAAAGAAGTTTGAGCCGATGTGGGTCTGCCATTGCCCCAAAAAACTGCGCCATTTGTTGTGCTTTCTCTGTGGTCACGATTTCAGATTGCACCTGACGTACTTGCTCTAAATGAACCAAAGGGGAATCACAACTAAGCGCCTCGGATTCTGAAGAGGCTTGCTTTTTTGATTTGTCAACTTTGCTCATTTTTTTAATTACAAACCTTGTCAGGTTAATTGCTTAGATAACGCTGGGTTGATGCAGCAAAGAAGTAGAGTTCTTCCATAAGAATACTCATTACAGGCTTGAATGTCTATTCAGATGAGCAAATAACCCAAAATCGACTGCATTTACGCAGCGCTCACTGAGTTTTCCGAAAATTACCAAATTGCTTTGACATGGGGATAGTTTAGTATCTTTAGATAGATCGCGACTAATTATCGGAATGTCATAACGTCTAGAGATCGCTATTAAAATATTAGTATCTAGGTGAAGAGTTAATGCCGTTTTAAGATTCTTTTGCTTTAACAAAGAGAATAAAATGATTGAAATTTTAGTTATGAACTAAGCCATTTTTTGATATTTCGCGATCGCTTCAAAAGGCAAACGACAGCGATGACAACAACCAAACTCCCATAAAGCAGGCATCTTAAACTTAGCTCGACAATTAGGACATTTGGAAATCAATTTCAATTGATGCTTGTCGCATTTCCAAACAGACTTATATTGCCATGACCTACGATGACAAGGAACTTCCCCATAACAAGCACCACATAAACGAATCGGATCGCATTTCATTCCAGTTCCGTTCGGGGGAAGCATTGCTCTTAAACGCAAACTATCGACACCCACAACATCAGCCAGAGCTTGAAACTCCTGATCTGTAGGAAAAGGATTAAGGTGAAATCTTTCCCAACGAGCTACAACCCCACCAATTCCTGCTAAATCTCCCAAAGTATTCGGAGAAAGATGATTACGCCGCCTAAATCTTCCCAAAAAATGACTAAAACTTTCCCCTTCGTAAGGTTCAACAGGAAATAACCAAGGTTGAACATCATTCGTATCGCTCATGAATATTCCCTCGCTATTTCTTCCAAAACTGACTTATCCACCTTCTTATATCCTCTAGAAAGAGATGCTATGGCTGCTTCCCGCAAAATTTCATCAAGCCTTCCGATATAACCTTCAGTAGCTCTAATCAAAACTTTCTGCATTGTCTTATTAGTTAGATTAGAAGCCACAGGCAACTTTAATACTTTTTGCTCCCAGATTGCTACAGTCTTTTTAAAATCCTCTCCTGCTAATTTACCAAAGCGACGATTAGCCCGAAAACGATTGTAAACCTGCTCATCTCTTTTAATCACCGCATCAAGGCGATCTGTCCCTACTAAAACTACAGCAATTTCCAACTTGTCATAAATATCTCTTACTTCTGAAAAAGTCTCAGGCTTTAAGCGATCTGCTTCATCAATTATGAGCATCTCAACCTGACATCCTGTCAAAACATCCATCGCTCTACTTCTAAATTCAGCAATACTCCCTTTAACTGCTCTAAATTTAAGACATACAATAATTTCGCGAAATAACTCTTTTGAGCTACATTTTTGCGGAGGCATAATTTTGATAACAGGTTCGATAGGAATTTGATTTTTAGTTTGTCTTTCTTGAGGTTTTTTGCTCAGCCTATTCCTTAGCACATAAGATTCACAAGCAATCGTCTTTCCTGTCCTCGACTCTCCTACAATTCGACAAGAGCGTCTTGATTTTCGCTTGCCATCTAGCCAATCATGTAATTCCTTAATATGCTCAAGAGCCACTATACTTTTACGATTCAGACGAGCAATTTCTTGTTGTACCCACTGTTCATCTGATTCGATTTTTCCTAACTTTTCAGCAATAACTTTAGCTTCATTCATCATTACCATCCATATTCATCTTGTAATTCTTCTAAATCCCACACTTCCACATCAGCAATTTCATCAGAGATATCTTGCTTTGCTTCTTGTACTTCAATATCTTCGGGAATAACTTTCTGAGAGGGAGTTGATTTATAACGTTGCTCTTCTTTCTGTCTTTGCTTACGCGTTTTCTTTTTGTCTACAACAGAATCTCTTTTAACTATTTCCTGAAAAATAGACTCATTATTGATATCAGCCTTGGCTTTTCGCAATCTCTTGACATTAGCTTTAGCTTCATCAAGAGATAATTGCTCTGTTTCCAGTCCTAAAGCATAAGCACGAGTCAAAAATACTTCTTGGCTTCCTTCCTGTCGATATACCCAAATCGTCGTAATATCTTGAGGATCGTATCGAACACTAACAATATCTCCTGCATAACCAGCTAAATATTCTCCTCGATAAACAATATTTTCAAACTGCAAATGACCTGCTCTTTGAACAGTTCGTCTTGCTGTTTTCATCAAGCAAATATCTAATTCCCGCTCAGAAATAATTCTTGGGTCTTTAATCAATCCTGCTTCCCAACGCTGATAGCGAGTTTGCTCATCTTTCCCCGCGATCGCACTTTGATTATACTGATCGACAATAAAACAAGCGACAAGCTTTTCTAAATCTCTTAAAGTAAGACTTGCATCTTTTTCCGCATCTTTTGGACGTTCCTGAACATTGGAGCCAGTATATCCAGGAAGAGTCAAGAACAAAGATTGATTCAAAGTCTTGAAAGGACGCTCAACAATACCTCCTTCGGAAGGGCGATCACGTAACTTACGCACAAAGCCTAATTGCGATGCAATTTCCTCCAAGTGGCTAGAACGAAAATCTTTTCCTCCATCAGTAAACAAATATTCTGGTAAACCAAAAGTCCCCCAATCACAATGAAGTTGATATTCGACTCCATATTTTTTGGGTAAGATAGCGTGTCGCAAAGCTAAAGCCACTACTTGAGAGCTGGGAGCATCAAACCCCAAATTTACTCCCATCACACAGCGAGAATAACTATCAATTACTGTAGTTAACCAAGGACGACCAATTAATTCTCCATGTCGATCTATCAACAGAATATCTGCAAGAGTATGATCGCATTGCCAAACTTGGTTGCTGTGATTAATATCGATATCTTGCCCATCACGAGTTTTGACAGATAAAGTCGTGCCTTGCCATCCTGGAGAGCGAATACTTTTCTTTTTCTTATCTCGAATTGACTTAAGAACTCTTAGTACAGTCTTATAGCTTGGAGGCTTATCTTCTCTGACTTCAATAGCTTTAGCTTGAACTCTCAAAGCAACTTGTTTAGGACTCATTCTTTTACTCCCCTTGTTTCCTTGCTTATAGGTTTTGAGAATAAAATCTTGCCAAAATTGACTAATCCGATGATTTCCCTTGTCTGCCCTGCTTGTAGAAACTAAAGCAGTTATTCCTTGCTCTTGATACTTTTTAAATAATCGCTGTACCGAACGAACTGAAATTCCAAGCTTTTGTGCTCCTGCTCTCAATCTTTCTCCATATGTAACGCGATCGCATGGTTCAAGAAGACTTTGAATTACTTCTAGCCTAATCTTCGCTATACCCTCTAATTCAGAAGCAATTATGTTTTCTTGCTTTGTGTCTGAATTACTTGCTAATTCCTTTGAAATTAGTTCAAGTGTTTTATTATTGTTCATTTAAATAAAAGATTAGCTTTAAAAACACACAATGTTATTCTATCGTAAAACAAAAAAAGCGACACAAATTTTGTCACTTTTCTTGATATCTGGATTCTTAACAAACGACACTTATTTTGTCATTTTAAAAACAAGCGACAGTCAATTTGTCTTTCGTTTAATCTGCTATAGTGAGAGATATTTTGAGGACAAAATTGCCATAATCATTTTACAGTATAGTTTTTAGCTTGGCGACAATATTTTGTCTCGACGTCATTTAATGTGTCACCGTACATTTGTACAGTGACTAACTATTTGTCCTTGGAGACAGATTAATGTTGTTGGGGCTAAATTATGTGCCATAGAGACAGATTGTTGTCGTTAAGTTACCAGTGACAAATTGATCATGATTATAAAGAAAATTAGAAAAACCTTAGTTTGATTTAAGCATTCAGCTTACCCAACTATCTTTGTAATAAGTTATGACAAATTTCATGATGGAAATAGTCCAAAGTAGCTTAATTGCCGAATCGGCAAACCATTTAATGAGTCAAGAGTTAAATTTGTTGATGAGACAATTTACTCTGTTTTATTCGGGAATTGGTATCTTAGCGACATTTATCACGATTTTAATATCTGTTTCTTATTGGAAGACCATAAAGGATGCCAAAGAACAAATTGATAGTTTAGTAAAAAAAGCGGTTGCTGAAGAAATTTCTAATCGTGTGAATCAAAGAATTGAAGATGTAGAAAAAATTATCCAAAAAGAAGCGATTGTTAGTCAAACAGTTGCTAAGTATTGTTTGCCAATGCTCAATCCTGATGTGCAATTGCTTGAAGAATATCAACTTTTAAAAAATAGAGGATTTCAAATATCGCCAGTGGAAAACTATGAGCGCAGAGCATCTTATGCTAAATGCCATGTATTAATTATGGATTTTGTTAATGCCAATTTTCCAGATGATCAAGAAGTAGTCAATATACTAAAAGAGGTTGCTAATAATATTCCAGATAAATCTACAATAGTTATCTATATCAAACGCAGAGTCGCTGAACTTGATAGCATATTTAGTAACCAAGATGTTTACTATACTCCAGCGAACAATATCCTAACTCTGATGGGAAGAGTAATTGATGCGGCACAAATAGCCAATACAACAAAATAAAGTAATATTTTTGAATGCTAATGACCAATAAAGAAAAGAAACAAATAACGAACAAAGCAAAAAAACAATCAGAGCAAGATGGAAAAAAGTTCTTACAAAATGTCTTTGGCAAAGTACAAAAAACTCTAAAATCTAAGTTTGATGAATCTGAAGAGATCACCCACGATGGAGATAAGGGAAAAGAAAATGAGTCAATATTTATCGAAATACTTAGAAAATACTTACCTAATAGATATGCAATTGATAGTGGCATAGTAATTGACAGCAAAGGAGAGACTAGTGACCAGATTGATATTATTATTTTCGATCCTCAGTACACGCCCAAATTATTAACTCAAAAATATCATAGATATATTCCGGCTGAAGCTGTATATGCTGTGTTCGAGGTCAAGCCCAAGATTAATAAAAAGTATTTAGAGTACGCTGGGGACAAGGCAGCATCAGTAAAAAAACTACATCGAACTTCTGTTCCTATCCCTTACGCCGGTGGCACCTATCCTGCAAAGCCTTTATTCAATATAGTTTCTGGTATTTTAGCTATTGAGAATGGATGGTCTGATGGTTTTGGTGGCACTTTTCTCCAAAATCACTATGAGTTATCTGATGAGCAAAAGTTGGATTGTGGATTGGCTGTTTCTGGTGATCATTTTGATTTTTATGATGCCTATCCAAAAATAGTGAATAATAATAGCGAGCAGGCTCTTATTTATTTTATTTTCAGACTGTTAGGAAAGCTGCAATCATTAGGGACTGTTCCTGCTATTGACTGGAATGCCTATGCAGAACAAATATTAAGCTAATTTTTGTCATTAAAATTTCTCGGGTAAGTATTACGCTAGAAGAATTATAAAGATTCATTACAAGTTAAATTTTGTTGCATAAAATCGTAGTTTTTTTATGAGTTATCAGTGGGAGCTTAATATATTTAACAATCCCACAATTTGAGAGCTTAGCTCTAGAGTAAGTCAATCAACAAAATGTCAAATTCCTTCGCAGATGAACTTGCCTTGAAAATTGCTCAGCAAGCCATTATTGATTTATTTCAATGGGCTGGAACTAGTTTGCCTACAAAATTTACTATTAGTCAGGAAGTTGAGCCAGCGATCGCAGAAGCAAAAAAACTACTAGGCTGGGCGAACAATCCTGAAATTAAAGTTTTAAGAGTACTTTTTGATCAAATAGAACTGGAGAAAGGACAAGATAAAGTTCATCATTGGAAGCCAGTTGCGATCGCCAATGAAAATCCAACCATTCCCTATCCTCAAACAGAATCAGAAGAAATAACAACTTACTTACAAAAATCTTGCCAAGAAATAGCTCAAGTTTTAGATAAGGACAATAATTGGCGTAATCTATCTCTACTAACTTTAATCATTGAAAAATACGGCTCATTTATCAGCTTAGGATCAAAAGATATTGCTTTTGTCGATTTAGTACGTTCAACTGCTGCTGTGGCTGCTGCTCTTGCTGAAAATCCACAGGCAAAGCAATTAAGTTTGATTGTCGGTGATTTATCCGGAGTACAAAAATTCATTTACACTATTTCTAGCGATGGTGCACTGAAGTCTCTTCGTGCGCGAAGTTTCTATTTAGAATTAGTCACCGAAGAAGTTGTTCAGCAATTATTAGAAAAATTAGACTTACCTCGGACTAATGTTATTTTCGCTGGGGCTAGTAAGCTCTATATTTTGGCGGCAGCGACAGAAAAGAACAACAAGATTGTTGACAATGTTGCGAAGAAATTAAATCAATGGTTACGTAAGAAATTCCAAGGGAAAGTATTCCTCGCTTTGGATAATTACGATTTTGAGATTAACAAAGTATCCAGTCAAGAATTCGCTCAGGAATGGGCTAAAGCTAATAATAATTTAGATAAAATGCGATCGCGGAGATTTAAGAATCAAATTGGCGATTTACTTGAACCACAAGATGCGCACGAGCCCTGCAAAGTTTGCCATCGCGATGATGTAGAACATTTGCAAAAACTTGGTGATGATAGTGATGTTAATGCTTGTGATATCTGTCGCAGACTATATCGTTTAGGAGGGCAATTAAGGGATGTCAAAGCGATTGTGCGATCGCAAAAAGAAAACCTTGCCCACAAATATCTACTGTTTCGTTTAAGTCCAGAAGAAACCTATTATTATTATTTATTTGATGATATTGCTCAGGCAAAAAAACAAGCCAAATATGGCAAACTATTTTTAGTTAATAACTGGAATATTAATGACTACTCTGAGTTAGAGGTTACTCCTCTGTTTTTGGGTAACTATGCTCAAAAAAGTAAAGATGATCCGAAAGCATTTGCTACAGCAGAAGAATTAGCAGATCAATCAGATGGCATAAAACGAGTTGGTTATTTGCGCATGGATGTGGATAACCTGGGGCAAATTTTTGCTAAAGGATTGGGTGAAAAACAGACATTAACTCAGATTGCTGGCTTGTCCCGTCAGATGACCTACTTTTTTAAAGTGTATCTAAATAGTCTGGCAGAGCAACGCAATCAAGATTTTCTCGGGCAAAGAGAAAACCTAGAAATTCTGAAAGATATTAAGAATTTTAGTAACAGCGATCGCCCTAATCTTTTATTTATCTATGCTGGTGGAGACGATCTTTTTGTCAGTGGGTCTTGGAATGAAGTTGTAGAATTTGGCTTCGATATATATCAATGTTTTCGAGCTTATACTGGTTACAATCCTGATATTACGCTATCAGCAGGAATTAGCTTTGCTGTTCCCAAATTTCCCCTTTATCAAGCAGCAAAACAATCAGGAGATGCAGAAGAAGCTGCTAAAGGTAATGGCAGAGACAGCCTAACTTTATTTGGTCAAACTTTTAAATGGGATGAATGGTTGGGCAGCAAAAACTTATCTAGATCTACAGTTGAAGCTAAAGATCGAGAATATTGGGATGCCATTACAATCAAACCCCAACAGCCCAACTTACTGGGAGTTTTGCCGATTGTTGAAAAATTGAATTCTCAAGAAATTGGTAAAGATTATGCGCGTAACTTTGTTCGAAATCTAATTAATGTCTCCAATTTACAGGAACAAAAGTTGAGAGAAATTAATAATAATCAAAGAGATTTAAACTATAAAGATGAAGCCTTAGACATTAAGTACTATCTTCATCTGCCGCAAATTGCCTATACCTTAGCTCGATTACCCAGGAATATTTTGGAGGATGATGATTTTCGTAAGGCACTAAAAAATCCTTATAATGCTCCCTATTATCGTGCGATCGCGACTTGGATAGAATTATTAAACCGCTAGTCTAATGCAACATCATGACTATAACTAATCTCACAAAAAAGCTAACTTTTGCAGAATATCTAAATTATGACAATGGAACTGACAATAGTTACGAATTTGTGGATGGAGAACTAATCTTAATGAATCCACCAATCGGTCTTCATGCTTTAATTCTGTTCTTGCTTCATAACAAATTATTAGCTGAAATTAATCGTTTGCAACTACCTTGGGTTATTTTGCAAATGGTAGGAGTTAGAACTGCTTTCAATCGCGCCAGAATACCCGATTTATGCATAGTTAATCGTGAACAAATACAGCAATACTTGGATAAATCAGCAGTATTAGAGTCTCCACCTTTGTTATCTATCGAAATAGTAAGTGAAAGTTCGACCATCATCGATTATCGTTACAAAAGGTCTGAATATGCAGCAGCAGGCATTCCAGAATATTGGATTATCGATCCTGAATCACATAAGGTAACTGTGTTGCAGCTAATAGAAGGATTTTATGAGGAAAAAGTTTATAGGAATAAGGATTTAATAGTCTCACCGACTTTTCCCGAATTGTCTCTAACTGTTGAGGAATTATGGAATGTTTAAATTTTAGAGAATTATTAACCCGTTAGGCAAAAAATGAAAATTACCCATGGAACTAAAACCTCCCGCTAAAACTTCTTCATCTAAAAGATCCTCAACCGGAAAATATCAGGATTCTGTTGCAGATGAAATTCAAGACGTGATTCGTAACCTCGAAAAATTCAAAAATTATCCGATTCGAGAATTGGTAAGACATTCCGCCAAGTTTGGCACATATCTCAGAACGCAAAGACTAGAAACCAATCAAGTCCGTAAGTTTCTTGATGCTGTCAATCGTATCAAAGCAGACTTGACTGAAAAAGAAGATTTCCGAGAAATCGAAGCCGAAGTAGTCTTACTTAAACCAAAACTTGCTTATGCCGCAGCCAGACAAAGAGCAGCGAAACCTTTGAGTGATGTGATTTCTGCGGCGATCGATAAAGTAGATAGCTTAGAAGATTTTGAACGTTTAGTGCAATTTATCGAGTCAATTATCGCTTATCACAAAGCAGCAGGAGGTAAATAATCATGCCCGCATCATTGGAACAAAAGCCCTTAGTGGGGAAACTAAGAATCGAGAGTACTATTGTTGTTGAAACAGGATTACATATTGGTGGTGGCGGTGAAAATTTGGATATTGGAGGATTGGACAAACCTGTGATTCGCGATCCTTTGACTAAAGCCCCCTACTTACCTGGTTCCTCACTTAAGGGAAAACTACGCTCAATTCTCGAAAGACTGTTGAAAAAATCGCTAAATCGCCCAGGTGGCAGTGGTGTTTACATCTATGCCAGTGACGATATTGAGGATGGCTATACGGAAATTAATGGCGAACTCAGTATTCGTTTTGAAGGGGCAAAAACTTGTCAAATCAGTCGTCTATTTGGCTCTACAGGCACAAATTGCTGGATCAAAGAATCCGTCGCGAGAGAACAAGGATTAACCGATAACAATACGAAGACTAAAGAGAAAGATGGCGAAACCTATGCCCAGATCAAAGGACGTAATTCTCCTGCTAGATTGATTGTTCGAGACTGTCATCTACAACCCGAATCAGCGGAAAAGCTCAAGAAAGTTGATACGGGACTTTATATGACTGAGTGGAAGTTTGAAAACAGTATCGATCGCATTACCGCAGCAGCCAACCCCAGACAATTTGAGAGAGTTCCGGCTGGTTCTAAATTTAAATTTGAAATGGTTTACACCGTAGAAGATACAGTACAAGCTATTGAAGATTTGAAACATCTGGCGATCGCACTTGCTATTTTAGAGGATGATGCGCTTGGTGGTCATGGCTCGCGGGGTTACGGCAAAATTCGCTTTGAAAACTTGCAATTGTTTTATCGTGATTTAAGTCAATATTTGCAAATGAAACCATCTAGAAATTCGATTCAGACTTTTGCTGATATTTCCAGTTTATTAGAAGGTTTTGAAAGTTTAACTAATGATATAAATCAACTTTTACCAGCAAGCAGCAATTAATTTTAGTTTCAATTTTATGAGTAATTGGCGATTAGTTAGGCTCGACTTTAGTAGAACTCCTGTTCATTTTGGAGAGGTGGGAATTGGGATTGAAGAAACTAGCGAAAGAGTAAGATCTGATACTCTCTTTAGTGCTTTAATCAATACCTATGTAAGACTTTTTGGGGTTGAAGATGTCACTGAATTCTTAGAGCTTTTTCCTATTGAAAATAAATCATTAGATAAACAAGAGAGACTACCACCTGTACAAATAAGTTCAACCTTTATTTATACTTACGAAAAAGATCAAACTAAAGATCTTTATAGATATTATTTACCTCGTCCGGCAAATTTTCCTCCAGGTTACCCAGAATACGATTTAGAGTTTTTTAAATCATACAAAAAACTCAAATATTTACCATTAGATATCTGGAGAAGATGGTATCAAGAATCAGGATTTTCTACTGACAATAAAAATAGCGATCGCACCGAACTAATTGCTCAAACTAAAACTAAAGAAACAAAAGGAGCTTTAGCTGAAGCAGGAGTATTTAACTATAGTAAAACCTATTCCATAGCAACTTATCCCAAGGTTTCAATTGATCGCAGAACTGCTGCTACCAATTTTTATCACACTGGATTTACTCAATTTAATTGCGAACAGAATGACAAGGGTAAAGAAAAGCGATCGGGATTATATTTTTTACTATATTTCCCTCAAGAAAATCCAAAATTAGAACATCGTCTTAATGCGACACTTAATCTCTTAGGGGAAGATGGTTTGGGTGGGGAACGATCTAGCGGTGCTGGAAGATTTGAAGTTGAATATTGGGGAGATTTACCACCTGATTGGGAAAAGATTGTTAATTTTCAAAATGCACAGCATCATTGTTTATTAAGTCTATTTTGGCGTAAGTCTCTAGAAGATAATTTTTTAGATAATTCTAGTTATGAATTAATTGAACGAGGAGGTTGGATTGGTTCACCATTTTCTGGTAGACAATTACGGCGGAAGAAGATTCATATGTTTGCTGAAGGATCGGTTTTTAACTCACAACCTTCAGGACAATTAGCGCTAGTAACACCAGATGGTTTTAATAAACATAAAATTTATCGCAGTGGCATTAGTTTAAGCATCCCTATAAATGTAAAACCAGAATCAAGTGAGTAAATCTGTGACCAAATCAGAAACCGCTGTAGTTAGTTACCAAAGTTATAAAGAAGAAAACTACGAATCGAAAACAATTCAACTCAGTAGCCCAATGCTACATATTGGCGGGGAAGTTTCTCGTCTCAATCCTTTTGAATATGTACAAACTTCCTCAAAGGTCTATTTACCTCACCAGGAAGCATTAGCAAAAACATTGCATAGGCAAAGTGCAAAATTTATTGATGATTATGTTGATACGATTGAAAAAAGACAAAATATTGATGGTTTACTTAAGCAAGCATTAGGTGAAGATTGGATTACTGCAAAATCTCCTGATGGAATTCCCATTTTCCCGGATATTCGTCCTAAATGGACATTGGAAGAAGGGCAAAGAGTTACTGATATTCGCCCCATGATTCGGAATGGAATGGGGCAATTATATATCCCTGGTTCTTCTATTAAGGGTGCGATAAGAACCGCGATCGCATATTATCTTCTCAAACATGCAGAGAAATACAAAGTACCGAATTCACATCGGGTTAGTGCGATCGAGGAGCAATTAAGATCAAAACTAGATAATAATCAAATTAATAACCGCAATAAATCTTCTCTGGATGACGATCTGTTTATAAATAATCTATTTACGAACTATTCACTTCATTATCAAGGGAAAAATATCCCAACGAGAAATATCCAAAATACTGATTTTCTACGAGCGATCAAAGTTTCTGATTCTCAACCATTAATTAGGAAAACTGTAACGGTAAAAAAAACTGGCAAAAAGTTGTTTTACAATGTTCCCATAATTGCTGAGACGATAGTTTCTAGTCACTTTGAGGATTTTAATGCTAAATATCGAGCTTCCATTTTTGCCGAAGTTGTTTATCAAGCAAAAACTGAATTTACTCTTAAGATAGATCACGATATGCTTTCTTGGTTTAAACATAATCAAGGAATGAAATTACCTTTCAATTCCATTGCAGAATTACTCAAAATCTGCCAAGAGTTTGCCCAAGAACAATGGGATGGCGAATATGATTATTGGCAAAATATTAGAAATAGAAGACATCGGGATTTCAATCTTGACTTTGATTTAATCCGTGATTTCTATGAAAAAGAAAAATGCCCTTATGCTCTCCGTCTTGGCTGGGGAAGTGGCATGAATGGAACAACAATTGATTGGTTGCTGACAGATGGATTGAGATCCGAAATTAGAGATGTATGTGGTATCAAGTCACCTGGGTTTCAAGCTCCTAAATCTCGTCGCACTATTGTCAATTCTCGGCAAGAAATTCGCTATGTTCCAGGTTGGACTAAATTTACAGTATAATGATTTTTCAATACACTTATGTGCTTTTTTTAACCACAAAAAATATTGTGACCTCAAAATGAATAATAAATGCCTAAAAACTCTACAGATACTAGGATTATTTGGTTCTCAAGATATTAGCTTAGATTTTCATTCAAGATTTAATATTCTATTTGGAGTTAATGGTTGTGGCAAAACAACCATCTTACATATTATTGTGAACGCATTAAGCTCTGATTATGAACGATTTTTGTATATTGATTTTTTTGCAATAAATATAGAGTTGTCAAATGGAGAGAGTATCAAATTGCGTAAAGATAAACGGGAGGATAATTGTGTTCTAGTATATATAAATAATCAAAGAAACCCAATAAGAATATCAAAAAATGATAAAGAAAAAATAATTGAATATCCTCCTTTATCTGAAGTGTCTTACATACCTGCTTTCAGAAGCATGATTGAGGGCTGGTATTTAATAAATAAAGACAAAGAAAATAATTTAGTCAACAGTCATCCTAGCTCATACTATACATATCTAGCTAGAAAAATGTATGGGGATTTAGTTCCGAGTGTTGATTATACATCTATTACGGAAATCGAAGAAAAACTAAATCATGAAATAAGGAAAATACTTGATGACATAGCCAAGTCTGAAATCAAATTATTTGTTGATGCTTTTCAAGACGTTTATAAATTCAATCTGATTCCAGAGAAAAATAAAAACTCAAAAGATCCCAAGCAGCTCCTGGAACATATTGAGGATGAAGTAAATAAATATATCCGAAAAAATAATAATTATCCTATCCAAGAAAATTCAATTATAAATAAAATATCTCAGAGTAATTTTTTTAATATTTTAGAGTTAAAAAACACTAATGAGATAAATTATTTTATTATTAATAATCTTAATTTATACAAAGATCTACTATTAAATCTTAGTAGAATAAAAGAAGAGTACTTTGCACCTATAAATAAATATTTTGATGCTGTTAATGTTTTTTTAAATGACAAAAAGTTAGAAATTTATAAGTATCCTAATGCTAATAATTCCCTAGTGAAAATACATTCCAAATCGGGAAATTATTTAAATGGACTCAAATCCTTATCTTCTGGAGAGAGACAGGTCGCAACAATTTTATATTTTGCTACAAATATCGCTAATAAAAATTTAATTCTTATTGATGAACCAGAGATATCGCTTCACATTGATTGGCAGAATGATTTATTGCAAAATATTTGTGAATTAATAAAAGATAATAATATGCAAATCATTATTTGCACTCATTCGCCTGAGATCAATCTAGATAATGTCGATGATGATGATAATGATTATTGGCAAGAAGTAAAACCAATTCAGTCCGATCCCACAAAATGGAAAGAAGAATTTGAAGAAGAATTTGAAGAAGAATTTGAAGAAGATTCTGAAGAAGAAGAGTTTTCAGAAGGAGAGGAAGACTAATTATAAAACACTGGCATTTAAGATTATGAAAATATTAAAAGTCAATTTTAGCAACAATTAGAATATTTAAAAAATGAATAAATTACTAAGGAATACAGATAGCTTTATCAGAAAAGTTCGAATGTCAAACATGAAATATTTATTAGTAGAAGGTGAGAGTGATTCCAAAATACTTAAGCAATTATTGAAGAGATTTAGAGATAATAATCTTATAAAAAAAGATAAAGTCGAAGTACAATCAGCTCAATATATCAAATCAAATAAAGATACTATTCAGGGCAATAGACATAAAGTTGAGTATATTAGCAAAAACATAAATAAGGAAAATTTTGCTTACAGATTCGTAGGGTTTGTCGATCGTGAATTTAGAGATTTTCTGATTGACAAAACTATTCGAGATATTATAAGTTCCCACAAAGTTTCTTCTAGACTAGTATGGTCTAGAGGTCATTCAATTGAAAATTATTTTTTCGATCAAGATGTTTTGAAGTTATATTGTGCCAACGCTTCATTTAAGCTTGACTATTATGAGTTAATTGAAGAGAGATTTCAGTTTTTATACTTGTCAATCTTAAATTTATCTACAATATTATCTTTGTTAGCCAAGGAATTGAACGAGAAATACGAACTTAGTTTTGAGGAAATAGAGAATTCAATTAGTTTTGAATTCTTAGAAATTGAAAATAATCAGATAATTATAAAGATTGATGAATGGCTAGAGCGTCTAAAAAATAAGATAAAAAATAAAATTGAATCAACTGACATTTCCAGTGAAGATTTTTTAAAAGAGACAAGGATAATTTACAATGATATTTGCAGTATTGTATCTCTAACTGAAGATCCTGATACAAAAAAATTTATTTGTCACGGTCATCTAGGTCTGCATTGTGTAATTGAAGCATACAAAAAATGCCTAATTGTAGTTTCTGAGGAAGCAATTAAAAATCAAATTGAGCAAATTAATGAAAATGTTACCAATTCAAAAAGAAGAAAAAAAGACAAAAAAATACAAGAGTTGATTAATTTTAGTAAAGATTATACTAAAAGCTTGATACATTTAGGATGGCTCGACACCATACAGAGAAAGAGTGACTTAACTAATAATAGTGAAAGCTCAAACATTTTCCCTTTAGAGATATTAAGGCTTCTTGACTTAATTAATATCTAGTTTTTTGAAAAATTACGATGCTTATGCTAATCCGCTCTACTTGGAAATTGGCCACTAATGAGGTTGCCGTTATCCCTCGTTCTTATTGCCTAGAATTAGTCAAACAACTACACCAACAAATGGGCCTAGAAATTGGTACAGAAAAAATACCTACTACTACTTTTTCGGGCTTGGTGGGATATTATACTAGTTCTCAAGATTTCTATAATTTTCTGCCAGATGAAGTCTATCAATTATCATTATCAGGATTAACCGAAACTAGTAGTAAGGCGATCGCAGATCTTGATTTATCCAATTCTTTAGAATTTCTTGGCGCCAAATTTAACGTAATTAATCGAGAAGATTGCATCACCAGTTACGAAAAACTTTATACAGAGTTAGTTGCCGAAGAACCAGAAACGATTAGACAATTTAGTTTAAACTTTGCCACTCCTACTAGTTTTTCTTCCCAAGGTAGTCATTTACCTTTACCCATTCCCAGCTTAATGTTTCACAGTTGGCTAAAAAAATGGAATCATTTTGCGTCAATATATTTAGGTGGGGATGAGTTGGTTAATTATCTGAGTCAAGCCGTAAAATTTAAGCGTCATCGTTTACAAACTCGTAATTTTCAAGTACATCGAGGTTACGTTACAGGGTTTACTGGCAATGTAGTATTGCAACTTCCTTTTCGAGTTGAACCTTTACTGGCTAATGTTACTGATTTATTGGTTAATTATGCTGAATTTTCTGGGACAGGAATGAAAACTCGCCTAGGAATGGGACAAACTTTAGTTCATAAAGATAGCTAATTACAATTAAAAAGCGTATAAAGTTAGTGGATTTCCATGCTATTTATTAATTGTTAGCAAACCAACTCAGCAAATCATCACGATTAGAAAAATCCAATAAAGCTTCTCCCAAAGCTTCTAGCTCTTCTACTGATAATCTATTAATTCGAACTTCATCTTCTGCTTCAATGTCACCAATACGATATTTTAATAAACGCGAAACAAGGTGAGCTTGACCTTCTTGTCGCCCTTCTTGTCGTCCTTCTTGTCGTCCTCGTTGTAATCCTTGCTCTAGACCCTCTTTAACTCCTTTGTCCTTAATGTCCTGATAAATAACAGATTCTTGCATAATTTCCTCCCGTAAAACTTGCTGAATCACTTCCTTCTTTAATACTAAACCACCTAAAATTGAAGTCGCTGCTATGATATTACTTTGCTCTCTTCTATCTTCAAGTTTATCAATTGCAGAACGAATGTCCCGTAAAGTTTGAGTGCGATCGCCTGTTTTGCCCAATACTGCCAAAGGTAACAAACCTCGATACTTCAGCAAATCTGCTGTTGGTTGTTCCCACAGCCTAATCACCTCAAACTCATGACGCATCCCAGAAATTGTGAAGACATTTTGCTGTGCTAATTCCGAACTGGTAGATTTTAAGTAAATTACAATTTGTCGCATTTGTTTATTTGGATAGCGACGATGAACTCGTAATCTGTAATCAGCCATGCGAAAAGGAATCGCTTCATCAGTTTGAGTTTGGAATTCCAGATGTAAAACAAATTCAGCAGATTGAAGCAAAATTAGAGCATCAGCACGAATTGGTTCCAATGATAATTCCTTCGGACTTAACGTAGTTAATTCCTGAGCTTCGCCCAGAACCCAGCGCGCAAAATCACTAGAGAAGTTCTCTGCCAAAAATTTACACACATTGTCATACATACTGAATTAGCTATATAGAGATCGTATTTAAGAAACAGTCAACAATAGATTAACAATATTGAGTTATCCTCATACATTTCTTGCGATCGCGCAGTGCCAGCTTCGCTGATCGCAGAGCACTAGTGAACGCGGGCGTAAATAAGCTATCTATCAACGAAGAGCAAAAAGCCGATGTATCAAGACTTATTACTCATTACTTATTACTCATTACTTCCGCGAAGCGGCACTAGCCTCTGGCTGATCACGCAGTTCCAGCCTTTGGCCGATCGCCAAAGCCATCTTTACTAAAAGTGGTTTGACGGAATAGGAGAATATAAGATAGATTTCGGTGCTGGATATCGGATTTATCTTGCTCAACAAGGTAAGCAGCTTATCATCTTATTTGGTGGCGGAACAAAAAAGAATCAACAATCTGATATTAAAAAAGCTAAGAAACTATACCAAGAATATAAAGAACGAAAAAAGAAAACTAACAAAAAGAAATAATTATCATGGAATTAACAAGAGACTTTAACGAGACAGTTAGCAAAAGAGTAAGCCGAGATCCGGAGTTTGCACAGGCTTTGCTAAACGAAGCCACTTCACTTTTCTTAAATGGGGAACCAGAAACTGCAAGATTAATTTTAAGAGATTTGGTCAATTCCACTATCGGCTTTGAAGAACTTGCAATTCAAACGGCTAAGCCAAGTAAAAGTCTTCACAGAATGCTATCGGCAAAAGGAAATCCTACAATGGATAATCTAACTGCTATTTATAGAGTTCTTTGTCAAACACTAAATGTAAATATAGGTATTCAAATAATGCCTTGTTCCTCCTAAGACTTAAGTGAGATGGAAAAGATGGATCTAGTGCCGCTACGTCGAAGTCAAGAGTCAAAAGTCTTTTGTCACAAGGATCTCAATCTTTTTGACTAGGTATTGTACTTGCGATCAGCTTTACGGGGCAGGAAGCGCCAGCCTTTGGCCGATCGCCGAAGCAATTTTTACTCATAACAGCGGTTTTTGCTGTATGTTGTTCTCAGTTACGGTAATTCATGATCTTCTAAATACAGTTTCCGAGATTTCTAGAATATTAAAAAATATATAGAATGGAGGCCAAGCCTATTATTTTTGATAATATACGGGTTATCTGAACCATGACAATTGAATAAAGTTAACACTCAAGTTTCCCAGCATTTAATAACAGTATTCGGGGGATAGCAACAATCGCTGAAAACCCTATGATTTCGTTGAACCCCGTCGATGCCAGTTCTGGTAAAGGGTTGAGTCCCGATGAGGGTTCGCTTATTGCAATTAATTACTAATTATTTGCCAGTACAAATGTATCCCGCAAAAAACCGTTCAGAAGCCCCTATCTGGAAAGAGGGTTCAGAGAGCAGTCTTTTGAAATGCTCGCCCCGTCAGGGGATGGAAACTTTCATTTATTGTACTGTTATTTTTACAGAAGTTGTCTTTTGAAATGCTCGCCCCGTCAGGGGATGGAAACAAAATGTTGGCCTTGGGGTGTTTTACGGAATTCAAGACTTTTGAAATGCTCGCCCCGTCAGGGGATGGAAACTTTCCCCTAATTATTCACGGGGCGTGATTTTATGACTGTTTCTTTTGAAATGCTCGCCCCGTCAGGGGATGGAAACACCACAGCTTGGCAAACCATGACCATTCATCATTCTTCAGCCTTTTGAAATGCTCGCCCCGTCAGGGGATGGAAACGCTCTTCCGTCATACCCTTGCAGGCTTTTTAAGTAAGCTTTTGAGATGCTCGCCCCGTCAGGGGATGGAAACGTACTTCATAGTTTAGTTATTAAAGCTAATTGTATTTACTTAATCTTTTGAAATGCTCGCCCCGTCAGGGGATGGAAACTTTTGTTTCTTCTCCGCCCAATATCTTGACGACGCTTTCTGCTTTTGAAATGCTCGCCCCGTCAGGGGATGGAAACGCTGTGTATCCTTGCTCATTCTGGTAGACACCGACACTTCCTTTCAATACACTTTCCCTGCAAAGGGATGAAAACGTTGCATAATCGTAAGTATAAAAACTTCAAAAAGCCTAGGCTTCAGAAAACAAACGCCACAAGGATTACAGCGATCATTACAAGGATTACAGCGATCGCCAAAGACTAAGAACTTTGATAATTTATCAACCTGAAACAACATAGTAATCCGTGGTTGTCACTTGACAACTACAGGTTTTCAGTATTAGCATTCGTATGTGTATGGAAAAAAACACCCTAATAAAGAGATTCGGGCTGCTTTAGAAGATGCTGAGCAAAAGGGTTGGCGCATTCTACAAGGCGGCTCTCATGCCTGGGGAAAAATCTATTGCCCTTACAACAATTCTGACTGTCGATGTGGAGAATTTTGTAAAACCAGCATCTGGAGTACCCCGAAAAACCCAACTCATCATGCAAGACAAATACGTCGAGTAGTAGATAACTGTATTTATCAAAACAGATAACTACTGCCAGGAGGAAACCTTAAAATGCCTGAATATGACTTTACTTTGAAATTTAAGCTTCCAGACTTCGATATTGATCCTGATATTTACATTGAAAATTTGTATGAATCTGGTTGTGATGATGCCCTCATTGGGACTGGAAAAAAAGGGTATATTGGACTGAACTTCATTCGCGAATCTTCATCAGCATATGAAGCGATCGCCAGTGCCGTGAAAGATGTCAGAAAAGCTATTCCCCACGCGAGTCTGGTTGAAGCGGCACCCGATTTTGTGGGCATAACAGATGTAGCAAATTTATTGGGATGCACTCGACAAAATATCCAAAAGTTAATCTCAAAAGATCATTTACACTGTCCATCTGCTATTTACGGAGGGGCACAATCTATCTGGCATTTAGTCGATATTCTTACTTGGCTAGTTGAATATAAAGATTATTCAATAAAGGAATCCTTGATCGAAATTGCTAAAGCCACCATGAATTTGAACATCGCCCAACAATTTCAAATGTGCGATCGCGATTTGCAAGAAAATTTCAAAATCTTAGTTACATCAAAATAGATAGGTACTTCGCGCCCCGCGAGGGGATAAAAAAGCCTCAGAAATCTAGTACCACAAGAGTTACAGAGATTATCCAAAAAAGACAGGCGATCGCCAAAAAGTAACCATAACGTAGTACAATACAAAAAAACCCAGTCGCGGGCTCGGTGCACCAACACCAGAAAACCCCACTGGGAGTAACCTACAACAGAGGTCACAATGAATATTTTACGTTACGAATTAAATAATATAGAATTCTTCACTATTCAAACAACAGGTGAATCAGGAATGAGTCAATCTGGTTTAGCAAGGATGTGTGGAGTTACACAAAAAGCTGTTGATAATCTCCTAGAAAGACTTGGTACGAGTTCTTGCCCAGAATTTCTACAATCCCTACAGGGCAAGGGATTGACACTTAGTACGAGTTATCATGAGTATCATAACGTCACCATCCTCAAAGACTCAGTTTGCGCCCTTATCCTAGAATGGTACGCCTTTGAATCCCAACGTCCCACCGAAAAAGCCCGACAAGCATTTCGTCAGTTCGCCGCTGTAGGAATTCGCACCTGGATACAAACCTTAACAGGGTGGCAGAACTTCACCACTTCGCCCATCCCCGAAAAAGAATCAAAACAATCTGTTCGGACAACATATCACCCCCAAACCCTAGAAGATGGAGAACTATCGCCCCTAATCAAACAAATCAACTCCCTACAGCATCATCTAAAAATAGCTCTCAAACATCGCCACGCCATTCACAATATTGTCGAAAAACCCGTTGCTGTCGATTTGTCTCTCAATCGTGTCGTCCATACCGCAGTTCACGAACAAGCAGCAAAACTGAACCAAGCCCTAATCGCCCTAGAAGCCATCCGAGAACAAGCCCTTGCTTTAGAACTTCTGACTCAAAAAATCCCCGAATCAGAAAAAATTACCCAGTCATTAAATCAATTGACCAACGTAATTGAACAAATGCGCCAAGAGAATAACCATCTCAAAAGCATTATTCGACAACAAAAAGCATTACTTCAAAGCCGAAGACAAATCAGCCCCAAATATCAACTAGCAACCACAGAACTAGAAAACTTAGATCAAACTCTCGCCCCCAGAATCCAAGAAATCACTGCCATTCTAATGAAATCCCAAAAACGCCAAGGTGGAACAAGAGCCATCTCCACTTGCACCAGAAGAGCAGAAATTTACGCTCGATACGAAATCGGGCAAAGTCTTGAAGAAATCGCCCAAGCCCTCAATACGCCCTATCAAACCGTTAAAAGCTACGTCAAGCTGACCAGAAAAGAAATGAAATACAATACGTAAACTTAGCAAAAATTTCCAAAAGTCCCGCAGGATTGTAGATCTTAGGGGCTTCCATGCCATTAATTAATTATTAGCCAACCAAGCCAGCAAATCATCCCGACTAGTGCCGCTGCGCGGAAGTAATAAGTAATAAGTAATGAGTAATAAGTCTTGATACATCAGCTTTTTGCTCTTCGTTGATGGTTGTCTTATTTACGCCCGCGTCCACTAGAAAAATCGAATAAAGCTTCTCCTAATGCTTCCAATTGCTCTATAGATAATTCAGTAATGCGGATTTCATCTTCCGACTCAATCTTTCCAATACAATGTTTTAATTGACGCACAACCAAACTAGCTTGACGCTTTAAACCCTGTTGTAAACCCTGTTGTACGCCTTGTTCCTTAATGTCCTGGTAAATTACAGACTCTTGCATAATTTCCTCCGGTAAAACTTGCCGAATTACTTCCTTCTCTAATACTAAACCACCTAAAAAGATAAATTACTATTCTGTATTTTCTGTGGGGGCGAATGGCCATTCGCCCCTACCACCATGATCTGTCGTGAACATTATTTAATTTGGTATAATTTTTGCTAATAACAGCGGTTTTTGCTGTACGGGGTTCTTGACTACAGTAATTGGTGATATTCTAAGTATAGTTTTTGAAATTTCTATAATATTAAAAAATATATAGAATAGAGGTTAAACTTATTATTTTTGATAATATGTGGGTTATCGGAACCATGACAATTAAATAAAGTTTTCCTCAGATTTTCCAGTATTTAATGACAGTATTCGCGGTATGGCGACAATCGCTGAAACTCCTATTATTTGGTCGAACCCCGTCGATGCCTTTTCTGGCAAGGGATTTGGGCTTTTGGAGAGTGGGCTATTGCCATTAATTCTTAATTATTTGCTAGTGCAAATATATACCGCGAAAAATTCTTCGGTCAGCCTTATCCGGTAAGAGTTGTGGGTTTTTATCTTTTGAAACCTTCGCCCCGTCAGGGGATGGAAACCTTTAGCCGCTAGGTTAGTTTGTCGGGCCTGCTCTGCAGCCTCCTTTTGAAACCTTCGCCCCGTCAGGGGATGGAAACTTTAGAAGATTCCGCAGGGGCTTCTTCTTCACTTTCATCTTTCTTTTGAAACCTTCGCCCCGTCAGGGGATGGAAACATTTGAATGTTTAACAGCAGGGTATTTAGTGTACCCAAAACTTTTGAAACCTTCGCCCCGTCAGGGGATGGAAACGTAACCAACTCCTCTGCATTGTGTCGGCTCCCCCTGCTTTTGAAACCTTCGCCCCGTCAGGGGATGGAAACTTTGAGGGTAGCTATCGAAAGAGCTAGACAATCTTTTTTCGGCTTTTGAAACCTTCGCCCCGTCAGGGGATGGAAACATGTATTAACTCTAAATATAGTGATCTGTCCCTTTCTTTTGAAACCTTCGCCCCGTCAGGGGATGGAAACTCTTCACTTGGTACACATATGTATGTTGATCTGTCCCTTTCTTTTGAAACCTTCGCCCCGTCAGGGGATGGAAACAATTTGTACGTCACTAATAGGCTTTCCCCTATAATGTTCTTTTGAAACCTTCGCCCCGTCAGGGGATGGAAACTTCATCTTCCTGCCTTAAACTTTTTTCGATGTCTAGTAATCTTTTGAAACCTTCGCCCCGTCAGGGGATGGAAACTTTTGCACCGTGATGTATGCCCCCCACTGTCTTTTGAAACCTTCGCCCCGTCAGGGGATGGAAACATAAAGGTCTTTTATGTTTGGCTGTAAGCTTAAACATAAACTTTTGAAACCTTCGCCCCGTCAGGGGATGGAAACTCCAGACCTGTTGCATATGACTGCAAGAGATCCTTTTGAAACCTTCGCCCCGTCAGGGGATGGAAACCTTAAGCTCCTTTTGCATAAATGCTGTTCTTGCCGCAACCGTCTTTTGAAACCTTCGCCCCGTCAGGGGATGGAAACCCAAGAGCCCAGTCATCCGATAAATCATCAGAAACCTTTGAAACCTTCGCCCCGTCAGGGGATGGAAACCCTGGGTTCCGTTTGCAACATTTATCAGTTTGCCCACAGTCTTTTGAAACCTTCGCCCCGTCAGGGGATGGAAACTAATAGAATTAAAATATTGATGTCAAATTGTTTTTGCCGAGATATCCATCAAACCAAATGACAGATCATGCGATCGCATTCCCTGAAAACTCAGAACTAATTGGCTTAGTATTCACCCTCACGCCAGAAAAAGACGGCAGTCTATATCCTGAATACGCCAAAGGTTTACACGCTTGGTTTCTTAACCAAGTACGGGAAGACGATCCGAAACTATCCCAATATCTGCACGATGGACAATCAGAAAAACCTTTTACAATTTCCAGATTAGAAGGAGAAATGACCACTAATGGCAAACAACTATATCTCTCTGCACAAAATACTTATCGTTGGTATCTAACAGCCCTATCTCAACCTGTCGTGATCTGGATGCAACAATGGTTAACCCGTTTACCTAAATTTATCTATCTACAGAAAGTCAAACTACAAATCAAAAAAGTCACAATAACTCACCCCGCAACTACCTACGACAAACTACTCAAAACCAGAAGCGGTAAAAATCTCAGCCTTAGCTTTATTAGCCCCACTAGTTTTCGAAGTAAAGGACATCATTTTCCCTTGCCAGTCCCCAACAATTTATTCCATAGCTATCTCAGACGGTGGAATCATTTTGCACCTCAAAAATTTGAGCCCGATTCTTTTTTGCCCTGGATTGATGAAAATGTTTTTATTGTTCGCCACCAACTCGAATCAATCAAAGTACCAGGAGGAAAAAGAGGCTTAGTTACTGGCTTCGTCGGCGCAATTGAGTTGAATTTGGCTAAAGCTAGTAGTCAAAATCCTGAATATGTTCAGTTATACAAAGCTTTGGGGCAGCTCACGGTTTATTGTGGCACAGGACATAAAACTACTTTTGGGCTAGGTCAGACTAGACTAGGTTGGCAAGTAAAACCCAGTGCGATCGCAACTATAATCACAGAAACTCTCTTAGCAGAAAGAATTGCCGAAATATTCGAAGGCTTGATGGCAAAGCAAAAACGAATTGGCGGAGAAAGAGCAACCAAAGTATGTAAAACAAGAGCAACTATCATGGCAAGACAAGAGGCCGGTGAGTCGCTAAAAGATATCGCCCAAGACCTAGAAATGCCCTATGACACAGTAAAAACCTATGTTAAATTAGCTCGTCATGCTTTGAATTCTTAGAACAAGATTGATGAGGAAAACAGTTCTTTAGGCATAGCAGTTGTTAAGCTAGTTATAGAAAAAGAAGAAACAGTAGCTGAAAAAGCTGGATGGTTAATCGAGCAAGCAAAACAACAGCTAGTAGATAAGGTAGCTCAAGCAAACCTCATCGAGCTTATTGAAACTATAATCGTTCAACCAATTATAATAATCCTAACTGATAATATTTTCTTATGCCTAGCAAACCTACCTACAAACAAAGCATATCAATAACTGTAGATACTCAACTACTTGAGGAAATAGATCGTATGACCAATAACCGATCCGCTGCGGTGGAAGAAGGCTTAAAGCTTTGGCAAAAACAACAAATTGAAGAGCAATTGAGAAACTTCTATCAAAACCGTTCTCAAGATGACTTAAAATTTGAACAAGAATGGACGCAAGAAACCCAAGAAAAGGCACTCTCAGCTTGGAAGGAATCTCCCGTTGAATATTAGTGATAAAGAATTCCCTCGCCAACGACAAGTTTATTTATCTAGAGCTTTAAAACAATCAGGAGACACCAAAAAGCGTCCAGTAGTAGTAGTTTCAACCGATATTCGCAATCAATATAGTTTGACAGTCTTAGTAGTTCCTTTTTCTTCTGATATTTCTGGGGCTGCTAATCCCAGTCGTGTTTTGATTCAAGTCGGCGAAGGAGGTTTAAGGTCGGATTCGGTAGCGATGTGTGATTTTATTACCAATGTAGAAACACGTTATCTTGAGCGAGAACCCTATGGGGAAATATCTATAGATTCTTTCAAGCGCATTCAGCGAGCGATTCAAATCGCCATTGGAGCTTTTTAATCGCGTTATTTTTTTTACTAATAGTGAACGCTTGCCCCATAAGGGGATGGAAACGCAGCAGGCACGCAGTGTACCTCGCAGAGTTCAGAGAGTCCGTCTTCTGAAACACTCGCCCCGTCAGGGGATGGAAAAGTCTTAGAAGTCAAATGCCACAAAGCTTACAGAGATCGCACTTTATTCCCGAAACATAGTAAAATACAAAAAACCCCAGTCGCGAGCATGGTGCTACCAACACCAAAAACTCCACTGGGAGTAACCTGAAACAGAGGTCACAATGAATATTTTACGTTACGAAGAAAACGGCATCGAATTCTTTACAGTTCAAGCAACAGGCGAATCAGGAATTAGTTATTCTGGTTTAGCTATTTTGTGTGGAGTAAATCAATCTACCATCACAAGATTGATTTCAAAGTTAAGGAATATCAACCCTATGCGCGCACGTCAAGAAATTCAGCCAACAAGTAATTCTAACAATGGTTTCAACCCCATGCGCGACAACGCAACTAAAAGACTGAAAGCTTTCATTGGCGAGGAATTACACCTGGAAGGGGATTATAAAAAACAAGGTGGCGAAACTAAAATTCTCCGAGCTGACTTTTGCGCTGCCGTAATTAAACATTACGCCCTAGAAGGCAGAGAAATCGCCGAGCACAGCATGGACAAATTCATGACATTAGGTGTCAATACCTGGATACAATCTATTACAGGCTGGCAAATCGCCCCAATCCCCACCACCGAAACCATCAACCGAACTTCTCCCCAGCCCACAACCACCACAAACCCAGACATCAACCAACTATCAGAACAAATTGAAACAGTAAAACATCAACTATTCCTAGCTCTCAAACATCGCCACGTCATCCACAACATAGTAGAAAAACCCACCGCAGTAGACATCTCACTCAACAGAATCATTCACACCGCAGTTCACGAACAATCCGGAACACTTAATCACGCACTAAATAATCTACTCTCAATTCAAAAACAAATCGCCACCCTAGAATCCCTAACTCAAAAAATTGCCCAATCGGATCAAATAACCCAATCCCTAAATCAATTGACTCACACCATCGAACAGATGCGTCTAGACAATGAGCATCTCAAAAAGGTTATTCAACAGCAAAAAGCCCTACTCAATAATAGAAAACAAACCAACCCCCACTATCGACTAGCAACCCAAAAACTACAAAATCTTAAACAAGTCCTAGCCCCCAGAATCCAAGAAATAACGACTCTCCTGATGAAATCGCAAAAACGCCAAGGAGGAACAAGAGCTATCTCCACTTGCACCAAAAGAGCAGAAATTTACGCTCGATACGAAATCGGACAAACCCTCGAAGAAATCGCTCAAGCTCTCAAGATGCCTTATCAAACAGTCAAAAGCTATGTCAAACTCACCAGAAAAGAATTAATAAAAAACTCATAAAAGGTGAGTTCGATGAGTACAAAATTTGCTAGTTTTGAATAAGGATTTGGGGATTTGGGGATTTGGGGATTTGGGGAAAAGCTTATTACTTCGTTGTTCAACTTGGGAAATTTAATCAAAAAAATCATATTTTGACTTATATCGAAGAATATCTTAGATATAAAGAATTTTTATGCCTATCATTGCTGAATTCATCGTTTTCGGGATCTCCCTAACACCTAACACCTTTTACTCGCAATTAACCTAATTTTGCCAATCATGTACATTTT
>NZ_ALVZ01000181.1 GCF_000332055.1 Xenococcus sp. PCC 7305
TTGGCCTTTTTGCATGATTAAAAAAGTTTTAGGTGGATTTGGGACTGTTGCGGGGGCAACCTATCCTTTTAGAGCTTTAATATTATTTATCCGTCATCCTAAACTAATAGGATATATTGTGATTCCAATTATTCTGAATCTGATTATCGCGATCGCAATTTATGGGGGATTACTATTTTTCGGCTTAGATTTAATCACAGAAATCCAAGTTGATATTTCCACAAGATTGAGTCAATTTATTGCCGAGCTTCCTGCATGGCTCTCAATTCTCAACTATGGAGTATCGGGATTAATCTTGTTACTGAAACTTTTATTAACTATTGTTCTGTTTTTTGTCACAGGATTTATTTTGACTCAGTTCGGTGTTTTGTTAGGAGCACCTTGGTATGGACAACTTTCAGAAAAGTTGGAGAAAATTCGCACAGGCAATGTAGAAATTGTCGAAGTTAGTCTCGCAACAGATCTTGGTAGGGCAATTTTATACGAGTTAAAAAAGATTGTTTTGATGATTGGGATTGGGATTCCTTTATTAATCATCAACTTATTCCCCGGTATTGGAACCTTGATTGTCACCGCAAGTTGGTTTACTCTGAGCACGACGATTATTGGTCTTGATTTTATGGACTCTGCCCTTGAGAGAAGACGCTTAAAGTTCCGTAAAAAGTTAAATTTAGTTATTCAAAGTTTTCCTGCTAGTGCTAGTTTTGCTCTAGTTTGTTTCTTTTTAATTAGTATTCCTTTAGTTAATTTATTTACGATTCCCCTATGTGTTGCCTCGGGAACCTTATTTGTCTGCGATCGCGTTTTGCCAATTAATAATTGATAGCAATTTTTTGGCTCGTGAGGTGTTACAAATTTAAGTTTTAGGGAACAGGGAACAGGGAACAGGGAACAAAAATTTTCCCCAAATCCCCAAATCCCCAAATCCCAATTCAGAACTAGTAAATTTTGTACGAATCGAACTCAGGTTAGGGCAAATCCGTACTCCCCATTAAATAGCGATCGCATTCACGAGCTACCCCGCGACCCTCATCGAATGCCCAAACCACTAGACTTTGACCCCGACGACAATCTCCTGCAGCAAAAACTCCAGGAATACTCGTATTGTATTGGTTATATTCGGCTTTGATATTACTACGACCATCGCGATCGAGCCCCAAAGAATCAAGGAGTGGTTGTTCGGGCCCCAAGAAACCCATAGCGAGCAATACTAATTGTGCCGGTACAACTTTTTCGGTGCCAGGAACATGTTGCGGAGTAAAGCGACCATTCTCATCTTTTGCCCACTGAATCTGCACCGTATGAACTGCTTTGACTTGTCCTGACTCATCCCCTTCAAACTTGGTTGCTGTAGTCAGATAGCCTCTGGGATCACCACCAAATTTAGCAGCAGCTTCCTCTTGTCCATAATCTAGGCGGTAAACTTTCGGCCATTCGGGCCAGGGATTATCAGCCGCACGTTCTAGGGGAGGTTGGGGCATAATTTCTAGTTGTTCTAAGCTGCTACAACCATGCCGTACCGATGTCCCTACGCAGTCAGTTCCTGTGTCACCACCACCAATAATTACCACGTCTTTTCCTTGGGCAGAAATACTAGGATCTCTTTGCTCAAGAATTGCTTGGGTGTTTTCTGTCAGAAATTCCATGGCAAAATGAATACCTTTTAGATCACGACCTTCGATTGGCAGATCTCTTGGTTTGGTAGCTCCAGTACAAAGAATAACCGAATCATATTCTTTGAGTAATTGCTCAGCAGGCAAATCCTTGCCAATTTCGGTATTGCAGATAAATTCTACACCTTCTTGCTCTAATAGTTCGATGCGACGCAGCACAATCTCTTTTTTATCCAGTTTCATATTGGGGATGCCATACATTAGCAGCCCTCCTGGTCGATCTGCCCGTTCAAAGACCTTTACCCAATGACCTGCTTTATTGAGTTGAGCAGCGGCACAAAGCCCTGCAGGCCCAGAGCCAATGACCGCAACTTTTTTCCCTGTGCGTTTTTCTGGTGGTTCAGGCGTTACCCAACCTGATTCCCAACCTTTTTCGATAATCGAATATTCAATATTTTTAATTGTTACAGGAGGATTATGAATCCCCAACACACAAGCACCTTCACAAGGGGCAGGGCAAACCCGACCAGTAAACTCTGGGAAATTATTGGTTTTATGTAATCTTTCTAAGGCTTCACGCCAGAGTCCGCGATAGATTAGATCATTCCATTCGGGAATTAGATTATTAATGGGGCAACCACTAGCCATCCGATTAATGGTGATTCCCGTGTGACAAAAAGGTGTCCCGCAATCCATACATCTTGCCGCCTGAGTTTTGAGATTGTCCTCTGGCATCGGCAGATGAAATTCGTCCCAATTATGGATGCGCTCTGCTGCCGGTAATTCTGAAGGGTCTTCGCGGAGATATTCAATAAAGCCTGTTGGTTTTCCCATAGTCGATTAAAAAATTATGAATGATGAATTATTGATGGTAGAGACGTAGCATGCTACGTCTCTACGCGGATTCCGCCACGGATGCTACGTCCCTTGAATCAGCTGCCGCTAATACGGGATACATCGCGGGCATTAGCTTCAAAGGCTGCATTTAGGGCATCGTCGCCACTTAATCCTTCTGCGATCGCATTCTTGATTGCCTGCAACACCCGCTTATAATCTCGGGGCATTACCTTGACAAATTTGGCTGCTGTCTCCTGCCAATTAGATAGCACTTTGGCTGCTTTTTGACTATTGGTATAATCAGCATGGTTTTGGATCATCTGGTAAATAGTTTCGCGGTCTTCCTCATCAAGGGGCTCAATATCTGCCATTTGGGTATTGCAACGAGTCGCAAAATCCCCATCCTCATCGAGAATATAGGCCACGCCGCCACTCATACCTGCACCAAAGTTCCGTCCAGTAGAGCCAAGAATCACAACCTTTCCTCCAGTCATATATTCACAAGCATGGTCTCCCACGGCCTCTACTACAGCGTTAACTCCAGAGTTGCGAACGCAGAAGCGTTCCCCTGCGATGCCATAAATATAGGCTTCCCCCGCAGTTGCGCCATAAAATGCCACATTACCAATGATGATATTATCCTCGGGCACAAAGGTTGAAACCTTGGGAGGATAAACAATTATTTTGCCACCACTCAAACCCTTACCGAGATAATCATTGGCATCTCCTTCTAATTCGAGAGTCACACCCTTGGGCACAAATGCTCCCAAACTTTGTCCGGCACTGCCTTGGAAATGCAGATGAATGGTATCTTCTGGCAAGCCATTCCAATGACGTTTGGTGATTTCATTGCCCAAAATTGTCCCTACTACCCGATTGACATTTTTAATCGGCAAGGTCGCTTTAACCTTTTCTCCTTGCTCGATCGCAGGTTTGCAGAGATCAAGTAAGGTGGTAATGTCCAGGGATTTATCTAAGCCGTGATCTTGAGGAATTTGGCAATAACGACCGACTTCTGGGGCAACTTCCGGCTGGTGCAAGATTGGCGAGAGATCAATACCTTTTGCTTTCCAATGATCAACTGCTTTTTTCGCTTCCAAGACATCGGTACGCCCGACCATTTCGTTCAGAGTCCGAAACCCTAAGCTGGCCATAATCTCACGAACCTCTTCGGCGATAAACCGCATGAAGTTCACAGTGTAAGCAGGATCACCAATAAAGTTTTTCCGTAGTCTGGGGTCTTGTGTGGCCACACCGGCAGGACAAGTATTCATATGACAAACCCGCATCATAATGCAGCCGAGAGTAACCAAGGGGGCCGTGGAAAAACCAAATTCCTCCGCACCCAAGAGAGTTGCGATCGCAACATCCCGACCAGTTTTCATTTGACCGTCGGTTTCGACAGCAATCCGACTGCGCAGATTATTCAAAACTAAGGTTTGATGGGTTTCAGCTAAGCCCAACTCCCAAGGTAAACCCGCATGTTTAATCGAAGTTTGGGGCGAGGCTCCGGTTCCTCCGTCAAAACCAGAAACTAAGACCACATCAGCATGGGCTTTGGCCACTCCAGCAGCGATCGTGCCGACCCCAACCTCGGAAACTAGTTTGACGCTAATGCGAGCTTCCCGATTGGCATTTTTCAGGTCATGAATCAACTCAGCCAAATCTTCAATGGAGTAAATATCATGATGGGGTGGAGGTGAAATTAAGCCCACACCGGGGGTGGAATGGCGCACTTTGGCAATCCAAGGATAGACTTTCTTCCCTGGCAGCTGACCCCCTTCTCCTGGTTTTGCCCCCTGAGCCATTTTGATCTGGAGCTCTTTGGCTTGGGACAGGTACAAACTGGTCACCCCAAAACGCCCTGAGGCTACTTGCTTGATGGCACTATTTTTCGAGTCCCCTTGTTCGTTTGTCCAGGTGTAACGCTCAGGATCTTCGCCGCCTTCGCCTGTATTCGATCTCCCACCAATGCGATTCATTGCGATCGCCAGGGATTCATGGGCTTCTTTGGAAATTGAGCCGTAACTCATCGCCCCGGTCTTGAACCGCTTCATAATCTCTTCGACGGGTTCTACTTCTTCGAGGGGAATTGCTTCGCGCTCTTTATATTCGAGTAAGCCTCTGAGGGTAAAGCGTTGCTTATTTTGATCGTTGACCAGTTGGGAATATTGTTTGAAAAGCTGGTAATCACCAATTTTGACCGCCTGCTGCAAGGTATGAATAGTTTGGGGACTAAATAAATGAGCTTCGCCGTCTTTGCGCCATTGATATTCACCACCAACATCGAGGGTATGGACATTGACATCGCGATCGGGGAAAGCTCGATTATGACGCAAAATGGTTTCCTGGGCGATCGCAGCCAAATCTGCCCCCTCGATCCTCGAAGCTGTCCAGGTGAAATAGCGATCAATTACCGAATGATTCAGCCCGATCGCTTCAAAAATTTGTGCGCCGCGATAGCTTTGGAGAGTGGAAATCCCAATTTTCGAGGCAATTTTAATGGTGCCTTTGGTTACGGCTTTAATATAGTTTTTACAGGCTTTCTGGTAATCCACATCCAGTAAAATCCTCTCGTTAATCATTTCATCGAGAGTGGCAAAGGCCAAATAGGGATTAATGGCACCGCAACCATAACCGAGTAGGACCGCAAAATGATGTACTTCTCTAGGTTCTCCCGATTCAAGAACAATCCCCACTCTGGTGCGAGTGCCTTGGCGAATCAGATGGTGATGTAAACCTGCCACTGCTAGCAAAGCAGGAATGGGAGCTTGCTCAGCCGTGACACCTCGATCGCTCAGGATCAGAATACTCGTACCATCTGCGATCGCCTTGTCTGCATCGGCACAAAGCTGATTAATTGCTGCTTCTAACCCGGCTTCTCCTGTGCTCGGATCAAACAGAATTGGCAAAGTCGCCGATTGAAAATCCCCCTCAAGTTGTTTGAGCTTAGCTAGCTCAGCATTAGTAATGACAGGAGTTTTTAACTTAATCAGATGACAACTCTCAGGTTGCGGGTCGAGCAAGTTACTTTCAGAACCGATGGTAGTGACTGGGGAGGTGACAATTTCTTCGCGAATTGAATCGATGGGGGGATTAGTTACCTGAGCAAATAGCTGTTGGAAATAATCGTAAAGCAGTTTCGGGCGATCAGAAAGTACGGCCAAGGGCGTATCAGTTCCCATGGAGCCCAGGGCTTCAACTCCATTTAGCCCCATTGGTTTGAGTAGCATTCGCAGCTCTTCAAAGGTATAACCGAAGGCCATTTGTTTTTGCAAAATTGTCGCCGCCTCGGAGTCAGCAACCGATGCTCGACCATTGCCATTAGCAGAATTTGCCTCCGGTAAAGATGCCAAATCTACTAGGTTTTTATTCAACCATTCGCGATAGGGATGTTCTGCGACAATTGCTTGCTTAATCTCTTCATCCGCTACAATTCGGCCCTCTTCCATATTGACCAGGAACATACGCCCTGGTTCGAGCCTTCCTTTCAAAGCTACCTGCTCAGGAGCGATCGGCAAAACCCCAGCTTCTGAGGCCATGATTACCAAATTATCTTTGGTCACATAATAACGAGAAGGTCGTAGGCCATTGCGATCTAGAACCGCGCCGACCATGGTGCCATCGGTAAAGGCGATCGAGGCCGGGCCATCCCAAGGTTCCATTAAGCAGGAATGATATTCATAAAAAGCCTTTTGCTGATCACTCATCGATTCGTGAGCTGTCCAGGGCTCAGGAATCATCATCATCACCGCATGGGGTAGCGATCGCCCTGCCAAGACCAAAAGTTCTAAAGTATTATCAAAAATGCTGGAGTCACTGCCATTGATGTTGATTAGATTTTGCACCTTCTTCATGTCTTCGCCGAATAGCTCCGACTCAAACAAAGACTGCCTCGCATGCATCCAGTTAATATTACCGCGCAAAGTATTGATCTCCCCATTATGGGCAATGTAGCGATAGGGATGAGATCTTTCCCAACTAGGGAAGGTATTAGTACTAAAGCGAGAATGAACCAAGGCTAGGGCACTTTCGACATCTTTGTCGTGAAGTTCGGGGTAATATTCTCCCACCTGCATTGGCATCAACATGCCTTTATAAACAATGGTGCGGCAGGAAACACTGGACTCATACCAAAATGAATCTCCGACTTCTTCGTGAACTGCTCGGTGACTGCGTTTGCGAACGACAAACAGTCGGCGCTCAAAAGCTGCCTCATCAAGGTCAGCTGCTCTTCGGATAAAAGCTTGTTGCATGAAGGGCTCACTGGATTTTGCGGTGTCCCCCATGGTGGAGTTGTCGGTAGGGACATCGCGCCAACCGATTACTTGTTGCCCTTCTTCGGTGACAATCCTTTCAAATACCTTTCTCCCTTGCTCCCTAAGAGCTGGGTCGGGGGAAGCATAAATCATGGCAACCCCATAATGGCCTGCTTCAGGAAGGGTAATATTTTCCTGGGCTGCGACTTTTTTGAGGAACTTATGTGGTATTTGCATCAAAATCCCTGCCCCGTCCCCTGTATTGGTTTCAGCACCACAAGCTCCACGATGTTCCAAGTTAATCAGAATCGTCAAAGCTTGTTCTACCAACTCATGGGACTTCTCGCCATTCATATGGACGATAAAACCGACACCACAGGCATCATGCTCGAATTGAGGATCGTATAGACCTTGTTTGGAGGGCAGCTGATTATGATTCATTTTGATAAACAAACTATTGGCAAATACCAAAGACAAATAAAATATAGTTATTTAATTTTACCGAGAGAGGTTGATCTCGCAAAATTTTTAATGAAATGATCACAATCAGATTACAAAATGATATTTTGCTCCAAGACGTTTATCCTCCTTCGCGGAGGTAGTTAGTCGCGCTTAGTGTCGCGCCACATTAGGGAATAAATAATCGGCCTACTCCCTTATAATTTTCAATATCCAAGACAATTTCAATCATGCGATCTACACATTGTTCTCGATAGTTAAACTCATCAAGACGATCAAGAGCTCCGATAGTAACTACAGGCAATGAAGCCGTTGTATTTTCTTCACGGATGACTTGCTCTAATGAGTCTTTTCCTTTCATGTTGCGATTAGCAGTCAGAATTATCATCTTATTTGATTGAGCAAAACGCCATAAAATGCGATCGCTAGTGTCCATAGATAATCCAGCTTCTTTTAAAGTAATAAAACGAATAGATAGGAGATCCAACCAGCCAAGTTTAGTCAAAATACCAAGAAATACAGGAGTATATCCATCAAGATTGTAATCAACCAAGAAAATCATCAAACCTCAGAAGCTCGTCTGGCTTTTTGTTCTTCAAGTTTTCTCCAGAGAGACTCTGATTCTGGTTTATGAGGTACTTTAGCAATGCGATCAAAATGCTGACTATTCCTATCTGCCCAATACTGATAAATTTCTTTTCTCGTCTGCAATACTTCTTGATATTCCTTTTCTATCTGGGTTTTATGATCCTCAATGTAAGATAATGCAGCCTCGATTTGTTCGTCTGTGAGGTTAAATTTATCGCGGACTAACTTTTTTGGATATTCAGCTTTCAATAGATCTATTACGTCATAAAGAGTAATTCTAGTTCCTGAAATGGTTAATCCTCTTTCAGTAAGAATAATTTCTGACTTTTTATGCGAAACTTTTGTCATGATATTACTTGATTTAAATACCTTTGTAGACTTTTTGAAAGCAATAATCTTGTTATAATTTTATCTTCTTACAGGAATTAGGCGATATATCAATTTCATTACAGAAAAGTGATTATTAACTTGGCTCCCAATGTTTAAAGTTTTATTACAAAAAAACTTCTTTTGCATAAAAACATCAATTTGCAACTGAGTAATAGATGGCGGTAGCGAGCGGGTCAAGTCCTATGTCCAAATCCTTCGATCGCAGTATTGCCATAGTCATTGGCATCAATGAATACCAAAATGGCATTGCACCTTTGCAAACTCCAGTGTCAGATGCGATCGCGATCGCGACTATCCTCAGCGAAAGTTACCAATATCATTTGATTCATCCTGATTTTAATTCGGGCGTAATCTTAAATGAATATGCCAAGAAGGAGCAACTAAAAAATCTGTTTACAGATATCCTGCCAAACCAGATAAAACCCACCAATCGAGATCGCCTACTCTTATATTTTGCGGGGCATGGCCTAGCTCGCAACAGTGACATTGGCCCAGAAGGTTATCTCGTGCCCCAGGATGGAGATATCAAACAAAAAGACTCTTTATTGAGAATGATAGATCTCCACGATTGGTTATCCCAATTGCACTGTCGTCATCTGCTCGTGATTCTCGATTGTTGTTTTGCCGGGACGTTTCGTTGGGCAAGTACTCGCAAACTCATTCCCATCCCCGAGAAAATCCATTGGGAGCATTATCATCGTTTTATCAAATATCCCGCTTGGCAAGTAATTACTTCAGCAGCCCATAACCAAGAAGCTCTGGACTTTCTGAACAACCGAGATAGAGATAATAGCAAAAAACATTCCCCCTTTGCCGAAGGATTGATTAAAGCTTTAGGCGATCGCCAGGCCGATTTAATTGCTGATGGGGTAATCACAACTCCCGAACTTTATCTTTATCTGAGGGATTATGTCGGGTTGAGTTCCCAGGAAAGACAAACCCCAGGATTTTTCCCCCTCAAAAATCACGATCGCGGAGAATATATTTTCAAGCTGCCGGATCTCGAACCAGATTTAGAACCGGCACCACCATTAGACAAAAATCACAATCCCTATCGAGGTCTAGAATCCTTTGAAGAAAGACATGCCGACTTATTTTTTGGTCGCCAAGAGGTCATTCAAGAGCTAGCGGCCAAAGTTGGGCGATCGCAGCAACAACTAACTGTAGTTTTGGGTATTTCTGGCTCGGGAAAATCTAGTTTAGTTAAAGCCGGCTTAATTCCCTATTTGCGCCAAAAGCAGGCTCAGAAATGGCTAATTCTCAATCCCCTTCGACCAGGAACCAATCCCCATGCTGCCTTGGCCAGAGGCTTCTCTCAACTAGATAAATATTACAAACCAGTTGCCAATACGACAATGTTAGGGCAGCGACTGCAAGATAACCTCTGCCAGTATATCAAGGCCATCAAAGCTTGGAGCCAGCAACATCCTAATTCAAGACTGTTGTTAGTAATTGATCAATTTGAAGAATTAATTACTCTAGAGCAAAAAACTATCTCTGCAAAGCCGCTGAGCAAGCTGGAGCCTCCCCAAATTACAGCAGAAAAAACCGCATCATGGCAAGAATTTATCACTTTACTGGTCGATATCCTCAAAAAATGCCCCCAACTAAGTTTAGTTATTACTCTGCGTTCTGATTTTGAACCAAGATTCCTCAAATCAGCACTAGCTTCCGATTGGGAGAATTCTCGTTTTGTGGTTCGGGCGATGCGTTCTGATGAATTACGAGATGCTGTCGTCAAACCTGCTACCGAAATGGCATTATATTTTGAGCCTGCAAATTTGGTTGATCGCCTGCTAGATGAAGTAGCGCAAACAGCAGGAGCCCTACCCTTACTATCTTTTGCCCTCAGCCAAATGTATGTCAGACTGCATCGAGCCTGGCTAGAAGAAGGACAAGAAGAACGTGCCCTAACAGTAGATGAAGACTTCGAGCAATCAGGGGGCGTAGCAGGTTCGCTGACCAGAAGAGCTAACGAAGAATATGATAAGTTGCCCGATGATGCCCATCGTCTAACCATGAGCCGAGTCATGTTGCGAATGGTGGAAATTGAAGGGGGCGAAGTCGTTAAACGTCGAGTATTGAAGCCAGAACTAATTTATCCTAGCGAAGCAGAAAACCAACGAGTGTCACGGGTGTTAAGTTCCCTCGTTGAGACTCGTTTAATTGTCACTGGCAAAGAGGCCGAAACAGATAGTATCTATTATGAGCCAGCCCATGATTTCTTGGTTCGAGGTTGGGATAAATTACAAGATTGGCTATCCCAAGATCAACAACAGGATAATTTAGCTTTGCAACGGCTGTTAACTCCTGCGGCAGTTGATTGGCAAAATAAGTCAAAATCGCGGCTTTTTCTCTGGAATGCCAATCCTCGCTTAGATTTACTTCAACAAATCCTGCATTCTCAAGATAGTTGGTTTAATAAAATAGAAACGGAATTTGTGCGCTCTAGTATTGCTAGAAAAAGATTTAATGTGCGCTTTCGTCGCGGCAGTGCGATCGCAATCATGAGTCTGCTCGCTACAGGTCTAATTTTCGCTTTGTTTGGAGAAACTAATGCTCAAATCGGTCAAAGCAAAGCTTCTAATCAATCAGCCAAAGCTGGTTTAACTTCGAAAAATACCCTAGATTCCATGGTTGATAGTCTGCGCGCTGCCAAATTGTTAAAAAATCCCCTAGTAAAAATCCTAAATCCCCAAAAGCAGCTACAGAAAGAAATCACAGGAACTTTGCTCTGGTCAATTCACCAAGTCAAAGAAGTTAATCGTTTGCAAGGTTCTACAGTACCAGTTAGAAGTGTAATTAGTCCCCAAGGTGATCTGATAGCTAGTGCCGAAGACAACGGTTGGATTAGGTTATGGAACTTGCAAGGAGAAAAATTAGCCAATTGGCAAGCTGATAACCAAAGAGTTTGGGCTGTTTCTTTTAGTCCCGATCAAAAATTGTTAGTTAGTGGTTCCGAAAACGGTAAAATTCGCCTCTGGAACTTAGAAAACAAAATATTATCGGGCTTCGCCCTTGAAGGCAGAGGGAAGATGGCAGAGGGCAGATGGTTTAAATCTGCTTCTTCCTATGATTCTCAGAGCTCACAAGACCTCGTGACGCTGATCGCCCAATGGCAGGGTCATCCAGGGATTCTCAGAGATGTCAGCTTTAGTCATAATGGTCAATTAATTGCCAGTGCAGGAGGCGAAGATGGCACTGTCGCCCTCTGGGATCGAGAAGGAAAGCAGCTAGCAAGATGGCAGGCTCATAAAGCACCAACCAAGAATGTGAGTTTTAGTCCCGATGATCAATTGGTTGTAACCACAGGGGGAGAAAAAACGATTCGGCTCTGGAATCTTCAAGGAGAGTTATTATGGCAAGTTCCGGTTCATAGCTGGCAGGTGTCATTTAGTCCTGATGGTCAGCTTATTGCCAGTGCAGGAGATAATGGGTTGATTGAGATCTGGGATCGGCAATATCAGCAAATAGCCTCTTGGCCAGGAGATAGAACCCGACTCTGGAATTTGGCATTTAGTCCCGATAGTAAATCAATTGCCACCGCAGGGGAAGATGGAACTGCTAGAGTATGGGATTTTCGGGGTCAACAATTAGACCAATTTAGTCGCCATTCCAGTCCGGTGAGAACTGTTAGCTTTAGCAAGGATGGCAAACTACTAGTTAGTTCTGGAGATGATGGCACAACTCGTTTATGGAATTTACAGAAACAAACATCTCTAACCTGGCAGGGCGATCGCAATAGGGTGCAGGGTCTGACCTTTAGTCCTGACGGCAAATCATTGGTCAGTGGTGGCACAGATGGGATAGTTCATTTTTGGGATTTACAAGGTAAACAATTATCAAGATTTACCTCCCAGAACTTAGGGATCAAAACTATTGGTATTAGCTCTGATGGTGATGCCGTAGCTAGTGTCAGTGAAGATGGTGTGGTTCACATCTCCAATTTACAGAATGAGTCTTTGGGAATTTTTGCTACTCAAGTTGATTTGATAACTACTATTGTTTTTCATCCTGAGGAGCAGATGATTGCGATCGCGGGAAGCCAGGGAACAATAAAACTCTATAACTTACAAGGGGAATTAATAAGAGATTTACCAACATATCATAATGGTTTAGTTAATAGTCTAACTTTTAGTCCTAATAGTAAATTTTTGGCTAGTGCGGGAGAAGATGGCCTTGTCATCGCCTGGGACTGGCAAAATCAGCGATTACACAATATGTTTCAGGATCATATTGGAGAGGTTCATGAAGTCACTTTCAGTTCTGACGGCAAATGGCTGGCCAGTGCGGGCCGAGATGGCACAATTCGTCGCTGGAATGTCAACAAAAACTCCACTCAATCTCCTTTCCATGTTTATGGTGCTGAAGTCAATTCTGTAGTTTATAGCCCTGATGGGAAGACAATTATTAGCGGTGATAATCAAGGTTCTGTTTGGCTATGGGATCTCGACACCGGAAAAACCCTAGCAACCTGGAAAGCTCACAAATCTGGCATTGAAGATATTAGTTTACACCCAGAGGGCAATTTACTGGCAACCACAGGACAGAATGGCGAGATCAAATTATGGAAAATTGATTCTTTTGAACAATTAATTACTCAGGTTTGTTCTTGGATGGGGAATTATTTGAATCATAACGTCACTGTTGACAACAGCGATCGCAATCTCTGCAAGCATGTCCCCTGAGACACCTTTAATACTACAGCAATGTTCCAAAAAAAAGTCCCCAATATTAAAAAGAGACGTTTTCTTATGAAGAGAATGTCAATATGTGGTAGTTTGCTAACAGCAAAATGATAATGTTGTCGGCGTCACTTGATTTTAGAATCTAATCCCGCTTCCAAAACTGTCCTGGTTTGTCAGGGAAATACCTGTAGCCCATCTGGGGCGGATAAAGTTTTGGCGGTGTTTCAAGCTCAGGCTCCTCCTGGGGTGACAATCATTGGTTGTGGTTGTTTGGGGCAATGTGGCAATGGTCCAATGGTTTTAATTCTGCCGGAAAAGACTTGGTATAGTAGGGTTCATATTAACAGTGCCGAAATAATTATTGAGCAACATTTGCGTTTGGGGAAACCCGTTCCTAATCTTCTCTATTCCCAGTTCCACCCGCTTCCGAGTTCTCAAGAGCAAAAAAAGTCACTTATCTTTGGTTTTGGTTATTTGCTCTAAGCGCAACGATAGCTCTGGTGATAACGATAGTTTGGGTACTCAACGCAAACCAGTATTAAGGCGTCCCTTTTGATCATCTTCTATTTTCTGTTCCCTGTTCCCTGTTCCCTATTCCCTTATAAAAGACAATCCATTCCCCTTCAGCTTCTGCGATCGCATTATTCGGTAAACTAGAAGTTCGACTTTTATTGGGTGCTGAGATTAATTTGCAAACAGCTTCTATTTGTTCAAAATTGGGCTGATGTTGAATGACCTGGGGAAGAAACTGACGAATGATGCGACGTTGTAAAGCTAAAGATATCGCTTTTAGTTTTTGACGATTTAATTTATGTTCCGTGGGATGCTTGACTTGAGCGAGTAACTCAGTTGCGATAGTTTCTAGATATTCGGTATCGGCTCGCAATAATTCCGCAGTTTGCACCAGAGAATTTTCTACCTGAGGATTAAAATTATCTTTTAAATAGGGAATCAAATAGCCTCGAATCCGATTTCTGGCATATTTATTATTTTCATTGGCAATATCAAACCAAATAGGAAGATAAAATTTTTGGCAAAAATCAAAGGTTTCGGAACGAGTAAAATTCAGAATAGGACGAATTAATTGAATATCAGGAGTGAGATTTCTTTGCCAACCCAAGGAGCTTAAGCCATCTGCTCCGGCCCCGCGAATTAAATTGTATAAAAAAGTCTCTGCGCGATCGCTTTTAGTATGACCTGTAACTATATATTGAAAGTCATTTTCCTGGGCAATTTCGATTAAAGCTTGATATCGCCATTGTCTAGCAGCCGCTTCGGTTTCCTTGAGATTATGAGCTTGTTTGAGATAAAAAGGCGTTGACCAGGTCTGGCTAATTTTCTCCACATGAGCGGCAATTCCCATATCTGTGGCCCAGGCATGATCGCAATGGGCGATCGCAATATGCCAATACCATTTTGATTGCAAATCTAAGAGTAATTTACTCAGGCACAGAGAATCTTGACCGCCAGAAACTGCCACTAAAATACGGCTTTGTGGTGGTAATAAAGGTTGATCTCGTAAGGTTTGATGCAACTTCGCATGAAAGTTTGTCCAGATATTTTGATGAACCATAAATACTCTAAAATCTCAATAGTTCAAATATGATCATTTTATGAGACAATGAAAGATTGACTAATTTATTAAATTTTTATTTATAAAATATTGAAATTATCAGTTATTAATTACCAATTATATAGCGTTTCTCAGATTCATGAGGTGCACTCTCTATTCCCTATTCCCTATTCTCGAAAGCAGAGCTGTCTGTATCTCACTAATTTAAGAAGATCTATAATATGACCCTTGCTATTCCTAATAATTATCAGAGTTTTCTGCCAAGATTTTATCGCTTATCTTTTGTTAGTATTTTATCCAACCTCATGGTTCCTTTGGCAGGTTTGTTTGATGCTGCATTTTTGGGCCATTTAACAAATATTAATTACCTAGCTGGCGTAATCTTAGCAAGTCTTTTATTTGATTATCTCTATCGAGTTCTCAAATTTATTCGTAACAGTACCAATACGATGACGGCTCAAGCTGTAGGAGAAAATGATAACCAAAAGATTTTGTTGCAGCTATTGCGCAGTGGCTTAATTGCTCTTGCGATCGCGATAATTATTTTAGGTTTACAATATCCGATCCAAAAATTGGGCTTTGCAATCTTAGCAGGTTCGCCGGTAATTAAAGCTTCAGGAGTTGTCTATTTCAAGAGCAGAATTTGGGGTGCTCCTGCTGTCTTATTAAATCTTGTGCTGATAGGTTGGTTTCTCGGAAGAGAAAAGAATGGTTGGGTTTTTTTGATTTCTTTGATAGCTAATAGCTCGAATGTTTTACTAGATTATGTAATGATCTCCCAATGGGGTTGGGGTTCTATGGGAGCCGGTTTAGCAACTGCTTTGAGTCAATATTTAGCTCTATTTGTCGGTTTGGTAGCCGTAGCTTTGACTATTCAATGGCAAGATCTGCCTGAAGCGATTAAAGCCTTATCTGATAAACAAGCCCTCACTTCAACTTTAGTTTTGAAAGGTAATATCTTTATCCGCTTTTTAATTCTGATTTCTAGCTATGCGGTCTTTACTAATCTTAGTGCCACAATGGGAAAAGAAATCTTAACTGAGAATGGATTGTTATTACAAATTGTTCTGGTAAGTCAATTTTCTGTTCAAGGAATTGGCATGACAGTCCAAACTTTGATTGGTAATTTTCAAGGTCAGGGAGATACAAAAAGAGTTATGCCTTTAGTCTTCACAGGCATTTTCCATGGCTTGTTACTATCTTTAGGTTTTGCTCTGATTGTTTTGTTTTTTCCCCAAACAATCTTTGCCCTTCTGACCAATCATAATTATATTAACCAAGCAATTACTGACTATACAATTTGGTTTTTACCCCTCCTGACTCTGAGTGCGATCGCATTTATTTTAGAAGGATATTTTATTGGCATCAAAGATGGCGTAACCTTGCGCAACTCTTCTCTAATTTCTTTTTGTTGTGTCTTTATCCCTATATCTGCTACTGCCTGGTATTGGCAGAATGCTCATTTACTATGGGCATCTTTAACATCGTTTATGATTTCAATCATCATAATATTGGGAAGCAAATTGAGAATGGAGCTTTCTCAAACTTAACTTGCTAGACTAGCAGTTGAGAATAGGGAACAGGGAACGGGGAACGGGGAACAGTGTAAGAGAAATAAAGTTAATTTACTATGTCCGACATTCATGACTTTAAAGACTTAAGAATCTGGCAAAAGGGTATAGTTATTGCAGAAAAGTGCTATTTTTTGACTAGGACTTTTCCCAAAGATGAACTGTATGGGATGGTTCAACAGATTAGAAGAAGTTCTGCATCTATTCCTGCCAACATAGCGGAAGGGTACGGGAGACGCTATACGAAAGAATATTTAAGATTTCTCAATATATCAGTAGGCTCATTAAATGAACTAGAAACTTACCTGATTTTATCTGAAAGAGTGGGATTATGTTCGAGAAAAGAAACAGAAACAATTATTTCTTTTATTCCCTATTCCCTATTCCCTATTCCCTATTCCCTATTCCCTATTCCCGAAACAACAAACTAATTTTAAATTGCAGGTTCGGTAGAGCCAAAAATGTTTAATGTTTAATAGTCATCTCATTGCCTGGCTTCGCAAAGATCATTCTGCCTGCTGAAGTTTGCAGAGAAGAAGTCACAATCACCTGAATTTCTCCACCAACATAATTATGGCCTTCGTCCACAACTACCATCGTGCCATCATCAAGATAACCAATACCTTGTTGTGGTTCTTTGCCTTGTTTGATGATCTTTAGATCTAAATTATCTCCTGGTAAATAGAGAGGACGCAAAGATTGAGCCAAATCATTTACATTGAGAACTGACACACCCTGTAAGTTAGCAACTTTACTCAGGTTGTAATCATTAGTTAATAAAATACCGTTAATTTCTTGGGTCAAAAGAACTAATTTGGCATCTACAGTATCAAGCTCTTCGTAATTGGTATCGCGAATAATAATTCTCTCGGGATATTCTCCTTGAACGCGATTGAGAATATCTAAGCCTCTTCTGCCACGAATGCGTTTTTGATCGTTGCTGTTATCTGCCAGATTTTGTAACTCTTGTAGGACAAACTTAGGAACAATAATATTGCCTTCTAAAAACCCAGTTTTTAGCAAAGATTCGATTCTGCCATCAATGATGCAACTAGTGTCCAAAATCTTACTAGAAATAGCTTCTAGCGTTCCTTCTGCGACCAAAATACTTTCTAGGCTGCCAGGATTAATCAATCGTAAAAAAGTTCTGCCGTGAGTATCAGCGAGGCTAATTCCCATATAGGAGAACATGACACTGCCCATAATCGCGATCGCGGGCTTTAGGAAACTTAATTCTTCGGGAATCGGTAGCACGAACATGGGAGCCAACATCAGGTTAGCAATCAACAAACCAATAGCCAGGCCGATCGCTCTAGTAATAATCACCTCGATGGGAGTTTTACTGACTTGTTTTTCGAGTCGACGATAGGTAGTCTGGATCGCAACCCCAACTCCCAAACCAATAATCGCGGCAAACCCTGCGAGGGTAAAACGGAGTGCAGAAATATTAGACACTTGCATCAAAATGTCTTGTGGCAGGAATTGCAGGCTATCAAATCCAATATTGATTGCTGCGAAGATACAGATGATGATTATGATGGCATCAATCATGGTGCTACCTAGAGAAGTATGTATGAATGGATATATTATCCCACTCTAATCAATTTTCAGGAAGTCTTGAAAAATTGCACTTTAGTTCTTAACATTGGCGAAATTTTGAAAAGTTATATATCGAGTTTTTAAGAAAATGCTATTTGTCAACCAGTCAAGACACGATCTGGCAATTTCTATACTCATGAAGACTGGTACTAGGTTTTAGGCGATTGGATATAGAGAACTTAAACGCAGCGATCGCAATTCTAGAACGCCACGATGTCATCAAAGAAAGCGCAGGAAAATATCGCATTATTGTCGAACTGTTTCGCAGATGGACAATTTCAGTTATCAGTTAACAGTGATCAGTTATCAGTAAGTTCTTAAAAGATAATCTTTATTTCCCGTCATGTGATTCAGATAGCTATAGTTGGACAATCTAAAAAGCCTCAGAAAAGTTCTATTAGATTATTAATCTAGTTTGATTAACTTAAAATTAAACATCAAATAATTATTACTTAACCCATTAAAAATTAAAGAAAAAATAATTATTGATTAGATTTTGTCACAGCAATAGATTACAGTAATTTGTCGGTTTTAAGCCTCTTAACCTTCGATCTAAATTGTGGTTGATTGTCATACAATGACCTCTTGTTGGAATAAATTATCGAATAAGATCGTACGGTTTTAAATTTCAGGAGAATTAACAATCCATGGTTCTAGATACCCTCAATGTTATTGGTAGATATCAAGTAGAAATTCCCGACGGAGAAGAAGGCGGCGCCGAAATTTCTGCCTATGATCCAGACAGCCAAAGCTTGTTTGTTGTTAATGCTTTTACTAACGCGATCGATATTCTGAGCTTAGCAGATCCCACTAATCCGAGTTTAGTCTCCTCTATTGAGCTAGATACTATTGATGCAGGAATTAATAGCGTTGCAGTAAGTAATGGCATTGTCGCTGCTGCGGTGGCCAGCGATCCGACACAAGATCCAGGAGTAGTTGCTTTTTTTGATACTTCGGGAACTCTACTCGGACAAGTTACCGTTGGGGCGTTACCCGACATGGTGACCTTTACCCCCGATGGCACCAAAGTATTGGTAGCTAATGAAGGAGAACCAGGAGATGATGTCGATCCAGTTGGTTCAATCAGTATTATTGAGCTTGCTGAGGGAGTAGCCAATGCCACAGTGACTACCGCAGGATTTGAGGCTTTTGATGGTTTATCAGAGCAGTTGCGCAGTCGGGGAGTACGGATTTTTCCTGATAAAACTTTCGCCGAAGATGCCGAACCAGAATTTATTACCGTTAGCGCCGATGGCAGCACAGCGTACATTGTCTTACAAGAAAACAATGCTGTAGCAGTTTTAGATATTGCCGCAGGTACCATCACCGAAATCCAGCCTTTAGGGACCAAAAATTACAGTCCAGGCACTCCCCAATTGACTCAATATCCTTGGGACTTGAGTGGCGAAGTTTTGGGGACAACCCCTGCTGGACAAGAAATATTATTAGGAGGTCTTTCTGGATTATTCTATGAAGGCACCAACGAAAATGGTCAATTACAGTTTATTGCCACACCAGATCGCGGGCCAAACGGGGAGCCAACAGATGTAGACGGTGATGGCCTAAATGAACGTCCTTTTCCCTTACCCGATTATCAAGCTAGATTAGTTCGTTTCACCCTAGATCGCGAAACTGGTGAGATTGCAATTACCCAACAGATTAACTTATTTCGCCAAGATGGTGTTACTCCTATTACAGGATTGCCCAATCTTCAAGCAGGAGATCCCGGCTCAGCTTATACCGATGAAGAACCAGTAGATCTCAACGGCAATCCTTTAGACAATGATCCCTTTGGCGCCGATATGGAATCTATTGTGGTGGCACCAGATGGCACCTTTTGGATGTCTGATGAATATCGTCCCGCAATTTATCACTTCAGCGCAGATGGAGTATTAATAGATCGCTTTATTCCCATTGGCACAGCAGCAGCGGGTACAGACGCGGGAACTTTTGGCACAGAAACAATCCCAGAAGTTTATGCCCAACGTCGTGCTAATCGCGGTTTTGAAGGTATGGCGCTCAACACTGATAATGGTCTGCTTTATGCTTTTATCCAAAGTCCCATTGACAATCCTGATATCACTAACACCGAGGCTAGTGAACAGGGTCTGAGAAGTGATGAAAATTCTCGCAATTCCCAAGTTCTGAGAATATTAGAACTTGATCCTGCTACCGGACAGCCTACAGGAGAATATGTTTATTTCCTCGAAGGCTCAGCCGGAGTCGATAAAATCGGTGATGCGGTTTATGTGGGCAATGGCAAATTCCAAGTTATTGAGCGCGATTCAGGAACTGATACCGACTCGAAGAAATTTATCTTTGAAGTCGATCTCACTGGAGCCACTAATATTTTGGGTACAGAGTTATCAAATGCCACTGATGCAGATAATGCCTTAGAAGGGCAAACTGCGGATGAATTGCTGGCGCTGGGAGTAAATGCTGTTAGCAAAACCAAAATTCTCAATCTACCTTCGATTGGTTATTTAGCAGGGGATAAACCCGAAGGACTAGCGCTATTAGATGATGGCTCTTTAGCAGTTATCAACGACAATGACTTTGGTTTATTGGATGAGCCGATACCCGTCGATGGCTCAGTTCCTTTTAATCCCGACCCGACTCAAACTGTTTTAGGTATCATTGAATTTGATCCCCTAGTTTTAGATGCTAGCGATGAAGATGGCAGCATAAACCTCCAAAACTATCCGATTTTTGGTCTTTTTCAACCTGATGCCGTGGCTAGCTACGAGGTTGACGGCGCAACTTTTTATGTGACGGCCAATGAGGGAGATGCTAGGGATGAGGATGTGCGAGTTGCTGATATTATCCTTGACCCCACAGTATTTCCTAATGCGGCAGAATTACAAGATGATGCGGTTTTAGGTCGTTTGGAAATTTCGGCGATCGATGGAGATCTCGATGGTGATGGTGATTATGATCAATTATTTGCCTATGGCGGTCGCTCATTTACGATCTGGGATAGTCGCGGCAATTTGGTTTTCGATAGTGGAGATGAGTTGGAAACTATAACCGCTCAATTATTTCCCAATTTATTTAATTCCCAAGGCACTATTGATTCTTTTGATTCTCGCAGTAATGCTAAAGGTATTGAACCAGAGGGCCTTGTTATCGGGAAAATCGATGATATTCCCTATGCTTTTGTTGGTTTAGAAAGAATTGGCGGGGTGATAATTTATGATATTTCCGATCCGACTGATGCGGAATTTGTTGATTATGTTAATCCGACGAATGAAAATGGTGATGCCATTGATATTGCGCCTGAAGGGTTAACCTTTATCTCCGCTGATGATAGTCCAAATGGGGAGCCGCTCTTGGTGATTGCTAATGAGGTCAGTAATACAACTACTATTTATCAAGCTGTTCTTTCCGATTTTGATACCGATATCTTCCGTTTTCGCAGCGAGGTCGCTGGACAATCATCTTATCTATATGCGGGTGGAGATGAAGCCGAGAGTATTCGGGCAAATTTTGCTGATACTTTTACCGAAGAGGGTTTTGCTTTTACCGTATCTGCCGAGCCCCAAGATGATTTGATTGATTTATATCGTTTCCGTAGTGAGCAGGGAACCTATCTTTATGTAGGTGAGGATGAGCGCAATAGTATTAACAATAATCCCAACTTAGCTGCTGTTTTTACAGAAGAGGGTCGAGCCTTTTCAGTCTACGGTGCAGGTTCAGGAGAGGCAACGGAGTTTTCTCGTTTCCGCAATCTCAATAACCCCAATAATTATTTGTATGCCGCAGGTGCAGAGGCTGAGTCGATTCGTAATGATTTCGCCACTACCTTTGTGGATGAGGGTGCTGCTTTTGAATCTGAAATTTAAAAGTTCAAAAAGTTAGTCCTAGTTTAGGGGAATATTCTATTGAATTAGATGATATTCCCTTAAATTCTTCTTAATCAAAGATTGATCTCATATTTACAAAGGCTTGAGAAAGAAACAGTAAGTTAAGAGAGATTTATATTTTTTTGTTTTAACATTTTATGGATGAACTCTTCACTCTACAACTACTTCATACAGCCGATCAAGAAGCTGGAATTGCTGCCTTGGAAGATGCACCCAATTTTAGTGCCGTACTCAATGCTTTGCAAGATGATTTTGATAACACTCTAGTTTTGTCTGCCGGCGATGCCTATATCCCTGGCCCTTTTTTCTCCGCCAGTGAAACTATATTTGGCGGACAAGGTAGGGGTGATATTTTAATTCAAAATAAGTTGGGATTTCAGGCGATCGCGTTCGGAAATCATGAGTTTGACCTCGGCACTGGAACTGTTGCCGATATAATTCAAGCAGATACCGAAAATAACTATGCAGGTGCTTTATTTCCCTATTTAAGTGCCAATCTCGACTTTAGCACCGATGAAAATCTGGCTCCTTTAGTTACTGCAGATGGTCAAGAAGCCAGTGCCATTACCAACCAAATTGCTGGCAATACGATCATCACCGTCAACGAAGAACGCATCGGGGTCGTGGGGGCTACTACGCCAACTTTAGCTAGTATCAGTTCTCCTGGGGATGTCACCATTAATCCGCTGGAGTTTGACTCGACTAATCCCGAAGATATGGCGGCGTTAGCAGCTGAAATTCAGCTTTCGGTAGATGGTTTGTTGGCGGCGAATCCTGATATCAATAAAGTGATTGTGCTGGCTCATATGCAGCAAATTTCTATTGAGCAACAACTGGCAGAATTACTGACCGATGTTGATATCATAGTGGCGGGAGGCTCTAATACTTTACTTGCTGACGACACAGATCGACTGCGGGCAGGAGATGAGGCTAATGGAGTTTACCCAATTCTGACAGAAGCTGCTGATGGCAATGCGATCGCGATAGTCAATACCGAAGGAAACTATAAATATGTCGGTCGCTTAGTCGTAGATTTTGATGCTGAAGGTTTGATTATCCCAGAAAGCATTGACCCCAATATCAGTGGAGCTTATGCCACAGATGAAATAGGAGTAGCTGCAGTTGGAGGAACGCCCGACCCCGAAATTGTGGCAATTACCGATCAGTTATCAGAGGTTATCGCTGCAGTTGAAGGTAATATCTTTGGTAGTACCGAAGTCTTTCTCAACGGTACTCGTGGTGATGTCCGAACACAAGAAACTAACCTAGGTAATTTAACTGCTGATGCAAATTTAGCTCTAGCACAACAGATAGATGATAGTGTCGTCATTTCGATTAAGAATGGCGGCGGAATTCGCGATGACATTGGAGAGATTATTGTGCCTGCTGGAGCAACTAGTCTTAATGACTTTATCAAAGCCCCACCAGCAGCCAATGAGTTGGCCGGAAAAGAAGCAGGAGAGATTTCCCAACTTGATATTGCTAATAGTCTGCGATTCAATAACGAGTTAACTTTACTGACTCTTAGTGCTCAAGAACTGTTAGATGTTATTGAAAATGGAGTTTCCCAAACCGAAGATGGTGCAACCCCTGGACGTTTTCCCCAAGTAGGCGGCCTGAAGTTTAGTTTTGATGCGACCCGCGAAGCAGGAGACAGGGTGATTTCCCTTGCCGTAGTAGATAACAATGGGACAATCATCGATACTGTAGTGGCTGATGGGGAATTAGTTGGCGATGGCAGTCGTACTTTCCGCGTTGTCACCCTAAATTTTCTTGCTGATGGTGGTGATGATTATCCTTTCCCCACAGGAGAATCTGCTAATCGAGTTGATTTGGTCACGGAGGATTCAGACAATCCCACTCCCGAAATTCGCACTGGAGCAGCGACTTTTGCTCCCGATGGTTCAGAGCAAGATGCTTTGGCTGAGTTTTTGGCTGCCAATTTTGCAGAAACTGCTTTTAACTTGGAAGATAGTGATTTTGAACTGGATAATCGGATTCAAAATCTTGCTTTTAGGGAAGATACTGTCCTAACTGAACTTGATACTGATATATTTCGTTTTCGTGGTGAGATCGCTGGCCAAGCATCTTATCTATATGCGGGAAGTGATGAAGCTGAGAGTATTCGGGCAAATTTTGCTGATACTTTCACCGAAGAAGGTTTTGCTCTCACCGTATCTGCCAAGCCTCAAGATGGTCTGATTGATTTATATCGTTTCCGCAGTGAACAGGGAACCTATCTTTATGTGGGAGAGGATGAGCGTAACAGCATTAACAATGATCCCAATTTAGCGACTGTTTTCGTAGAAGAGGGTCGAGCCTTTTCAGTTTATGGTGCGGGTTCAGGAGAGGCAACGGAGTTTTCCCGTTTCCGCAATCTCAATAGTCCCAATAATTATCTGTATGCCGCAGGCACGGAAGCTGAGTCGATTCGTAATGATTTCGCCAGTACTTTTGTGGATGAAGGAGTTGCTTTTGAATCTGAAATTTGACGAGCTTTGCTCTTGAGGGCAGAAGGCAGAGGGCAGAAGGCAGAGGGCAGCAGTCCTGTCTTCTGCTTTTTTACAAAGTTTAAATTTATCAGTTATCAAAGATATTCTTGGGCTAAAATTAGTAGAGCATTTATAATTGCAGCCGCCACAGGAGAGCCTCCTTTTCTTCCTTTAACCAGAATTTGCGGCACATTCACTTTGGTTAATGCCTGTTTCGATTCGACGACAGAGACAAAACCCACAGGCACTCCAATTACTAAAGCAGGAATCTGCGCAGAATTATTCATGCGATCGCATAAGGCCAACAATGCGGTGGGGGCATTGCCAATAACATAAATAGCTTCGGGATATTCTGCCCAACATTTTAATAATCCTGTTTCGGTGCGGGTTTTACCAGGGTCAGCTACTGGGGCTTTGCTAATAGCAGCAATAATGGGATTTTGAAATGTTTTACCGACTAAGGTGGCAATTCCCTGTTGCACCATTGTGACATCAGTAACAATTGGGGCACCCGCTTGTAAGGCTTTAATTCCTGAAGCGATCGCATTAGGACTGCATTGAAGTAAATTAAGATAATCAAAATCGGCTGTGGAGTGAATAATTCTTCGCGCGATCGCATATTCAGCTGCACTCAAACCATGCTCTCCCACTTCCGCATCTATAAGCGCAAAACTTTTTGTCAAAATAGGATGATTTAAATTCTCATTGCTCATTAATTGTTTTTCTGTTGTTTTAATGCTTGAATTTTCTGAACCAAAGAAACACAATGGCAGAACATTACGGCTCGACTTATCGACGCCTAGTTTATCAAAAATCTGTTGCTCGTGAAGGAAAATCTTAATTCTATGTAGGGCTTTACTATCAAGACTATTCAAATCATGCAGACTTTAAGAGACAATTATTGAAGCAGAAAATTTTCATTACATTGTTGATTTACGCCCAAAGATAAACGGTAATAGGTGCCCATAAAAAGTCTACTTCTTAACTTGTTTAGCTTTCGTTTACGCCCCTTATAGATTGCATATAACATTATTTTTACATAAAAATACATTTATGTATCATAAAGTACATATTTTCGCGTATTTTCATTATTTACTGAAATATATCAAAAAAGCACTCCTTTGTCGGCAAGAATTGATTGACAATGCTTGCGGTCTTATATCTAGTGGTATAGATAGTTTCTACTACCATTACTTGTTTGTGGTCTTTTCTTATTTCCTTAAGCTAAATCAATAGTTATCAATTCATCTCATGAAAATATTTTTCCCAAGGATGTATTGCTAGACCTTGAATGATAGTAAATGTGAAATTTAGAAAGTATTAACCCCAATTCTTGTTGAGTGTTTTCCAAGATTCTAAATAAAGACATATCACCATTAAACAGCTGCAAAAATGCTCAAAATAAAGAGACGCAACTTTTTTAAATTGGCAGGTTATGGAGGAGCAGGTTTCGTCACGGCAGTTCACAGAAATCAAGCTCTTGCTACTGTACCTGAGGCTGAGATATCAGATTTGCCTAGATTTGATTTTGCGACTATTCAAGTCAATCGCCTGGGTCGAGAAAAAGAACATACTTATCATAATGCCAGGCTCTATATAGAGAATTTAGACGACTTCCAAACTTTGTCTTTGGTGTCTATTCCCCAAGGGGAATTTATCATGGGTGCCTCTGCCCAAGAAAAAGAAAGTAGCGATCGCGAACGTCCTGTTCATAAAGTCAAAGTTGCAAAATTCTTTCTTGGCGAATATCCCATAACTCAAATCCAATGGAGCAAAGTCGCGAAGCTTCCTCAAATTAACCTCAAGTTACAATCAAATCCATCTCATTTTAAAGGTGACAATCATCCTGTAGATAGTATTTCTTGGTTGGAGGCGACAGAGTTTTGCGATCGCCTATCTGCTCATACAGGAAAGCAATACCGTTTACCGACAGAAGCGGAATGGGAATATGCCTGTCGAGGAAATACGCAAACCCCTTTTGCCTATGGCGAGACTTTAACTAGTGAATTGGCCGACTATGCTAGTAACTATGTCTATGCTTCGGAAGAGGGAATTGCCTACCGCAAAGAAACAACAAAGGTTGGTAGTTTTATACCCAATGCCTTCGGCCTATATGACTTACATGGCAATGTTTGTGAATGGTGTGCCGATCCCTGGCATGAAAACTATCATGGTGCGCCGAACAATAGCAAAGTTTGGGCTCAAAATGGCCATCAAGCCTGGCGGACTCTTCGAGGTGGTTCTTGGGCAAATAAGCCATCCCAATGTCGTTCAGCCCATCGTTCTGGCTATCCTGAGCATTTATTAAATAGAGTTATCGGTTTTCGGGTGGCTATGGATTTATAAAGTCAAACGAAGGCAGAAGGAAGATGGCAGACGGCAGAAGGAGGTTTTTGCCGAAAAGAGACTTGCCACGTCAAAATCAACAATCAGCATAGATAGTAAACAGCATGAAAATACAGCATAATATTGCAGGTATCGAAAACCTGGGGGAAATTGAATTCCAAAAGCGAGTTTTTGTTATGCCTTGGGAAGAAAGAATTTTCGGTATTCATGTGGCGATGATGGCCTTAAGTAGTCATTTAGATACCGATTCTGTCCCCGACTATTCGATAAGTACAGTCCCGACAACTTTTAAAAGCACCTGGACTTGGGGACATCTCCGTATGGGAGCAGAAGGGATGAACCCCTTTGATTACTTCAAATTTCGCTATTACGAAAAATGGTTAGGGGGAATTTCTGGCTTTTTCATCGAAGAAGGATATATTACCGAAGAAGAACTAGACGCGAAAACTGCACTCTATTTAGAAGATGGCAATTTGGACAATGCACCCTTGCCTGATAAATTGGAACCCGCGATCGATGAGCAGGTAATTAAGTACCTCAGAGAAGGCGATTCCCCGGAAAGGGATATTGCGACTAAACCCAAATTTGCTGTAGGAGATAAGATTCGCGTCAAAAGTATCCCACCAACAGACCATACCCGTTTGCCAGGAAATCTCCAGGGGAAGATTGGCATTATTGATGTGGTTTACGATGCTCCTTATACTTACTTTTTCCCAACTACAGATGGGTTGGGTAAGCCGATGCCCGTTTATAACGTTAAATTTGAAGCCATTGAATTATGGGGAGAGATGGCAGAGCCAAATAACGTTTACTACAACGATTTATTTGAAACTTATCTAGAAGCTGCATAACTAATCAAACAGATAAACAATTAAACTAGTATGACTAAATATGACGGTTTTGGTTACGATAGCGATCGCGAAATCTACAGTGCTGCCCGCGTTCGCGCTTTAGAATCACTCCTGATTGAAAAAGGAGTTATTTCAGGAGAAACGGTAAACAAAGTTCTCAATTATTTTGAGACGGAAATGGGTCCTTTTAATGGGGCAAAAATTGTGGCTAAGGCTTGGAGCGATCCTGAGTTCAAAGCCAAATTGTTAGAAGACTGCAATGCGGCGATTTCCGATATTGGTTTGCCCATAGGAATGTCTGGAGCAGAAGGAGAGCATATGAAAGTTGTCGAAAATACGGCGCAAGTGCATAACATAGTCATCTGCACTCTTTGTTCCTGTTATCCTTGGCCAACCTTGGGTTTACCTCCCTATTGGTTTAAAGACCCGACATTTCGAGCGAGAGCAGCTAGAGAACCCAGAGCGGTACTACAAGAATTTGGTGTGGAATTACCTGAAGACGTAACTATTAGTCTTTGGGACAGTAGTGCACAGATTCGTTGGTTTGTGCTACCGGCCAGACCTGAGGGAACAGAAGGGATGAGTGAAGCTGAACTAGCTAAACTGGTAACGCCAGAAGCCATGATGGGTGTAGCTCTAGTTTCGGCCTAAACTACAAAAAATTGTCTACTATCGATTAATTACAATGCAATTAAGATTTGAACATTTTGCCGCAACTAGCCTGCTCGGTAGCGAAGAATCACCCCCAAGGAATAATGGCGAGTTGCAATTTGCTCGTGACTGGGAAGGTACCGCTTTTGGTATGGCCCTCGCATTGGCCAAGAAAGGTCACTATGAATGGGAAGACTTTCGTCAGGAGTTAATTGCTTCTATTGAAGAATGGGAATCAGAACATGAGCGTGACGATCCCAGTTGGGATTATTATCAACGCTGGCTAATCGCTTTGGAACGCCTGGCAATTGAATCGGAACTGATTGATCCCAAAGAATTGGAACAGCGCACTGCTGAAATAATTTATTGTAAACAGGATGATGAGAAGGAAAAGACTAACTAAAATCCCCGTAACTGTCTTAACTGGCTATTTGGGAGCGGGGAAAACCACTCTGCTAAATCATATTCTGACTCAGGAACATGGCAAGAAAGTAGCTGTAATTGTCAATGAATTTGGTGAAATTGGGATTGATAATCAATTGGTTGTCGATTCCGATGAAGAAATTGTGGAGATGAATAATGGTTGTATTTGCTGTACTGTGCGGGGAGATCTAATTCGCATCATCAGTAAATTACTGGAGCGCCGTGATAGTTTCGACCATTTAGTCATTGAAACTACCGGCTTAGCCGACCCAGCCCCAGTTATTCAATCTTTTTTTGTCGATGAAATTTTATATAAACAGACAGAACTAGATGCTATTGTCACTGTTGTCGATGCAAAATACGTTCACAACCATTGGGAAAGCAATGAGGCTCAGGAACAAATTGCTTTTGCAGATGTCATTTTGGTCAATAAGATTGATTTGGTTAGTGATCCAGAAAGAGAACAGTTAATCAAAAAAATTCGTAGCCTCAACGCGATCGCAAAAATTCAGTCTACTCAAAACTGCAATATAGACATTGACTTTGTTTTGGGAATCGGAGCTTTCGATCTTAAAAATGCCCTCACAATCGACCCGCAATTTTTGGATGAAGACGCCCATGAACATGATCAATCTGTCGCTTCTGTCGCGATCGCGAATGAAGGAATTGTTGATGGTGTGAAACTAAATAAGTGGCTCAATCAATTAGTTCAGGCGATCGGGCAGGATATTTTTCGCATGAAAGGCATCCTTAATGTTGATGATGAAGATCGCAGATTTGTCTTTCAAGGAGTTCATATGACCTTGGATGGCAGACCGGGAAAACCCTGGAAACCGACGGAATTACGCAATAACGAATTAGTATTTATTGGCCGCAATCTCAACGAAGCTGAGCTATTATCCGGCTTTCTAACATGTTTAACTTAGTGGTGAAATAGAGGAAATAAAACATGAAATCATTGAAGCAGAATTCTTATTTACGCAAAGTAGTATTAGCTTTTATTGCTATCCAACTATTGATAACAGCTCCAGCTTTGGCTCATCACCCTCTTGATGGAAGGCTTCCCGCCAATTTCTTCGAAGGCATCATGTCGGGTTTTGGACATCCAGTAATTGGTTTCGATCATCTAGCTTTTGTAATTGCTAGTGGTTTGCTTGCCTTGAAAATAACAGGAGGAATTTTAATACCTATTGCTTTTGTGCTCGCCACAGGTATTGGTGCTGGCATACATTTGTTATCAATTAATTTACCTATTCCGGAAATAGTTATCGCGGTTTCAGTGGTCTTGTTTGGCATCTTATTGACTATTAAAAGTCAACGCAAGAAAAATTTTAATTATGGATTGAAAATTTCTGGACTAGCTGGATTAGCTGGAATATTTCACGGTTTCGCCTATGGGGAAGGTATTTTTGGCGCAGAACCCACTCCGATGTTTGCTTATTTGATTGGCTTTATCATGATTCAGCTAGTAATTTCTCTCGGAATATATTTTATTGCTAATAAAGCTCGCATAATTGTATCAGCTAAGTATTTAATTCCTATATTAGGTGTAGCAATTGTATCTACTGGGATAGTTTTTCTTTCTTCGGCATTAATTGCCTAAAATCATCAATATAATTCTTTTAACCAAGATGGCACCCCGTCCCAATTCTCAAAGGAGTAAGGGCGGGGTGTTTAAAGGCCCGGCAAAGTGCAGACAGATAAATTAGTAAAGTTCGTCTTCTTGATGAGTCATAATAGTACAGTCAGAGGTCGGAGAAGCTACACAGGTAAGAACAAATCCTGCGGCTAGCTGCTCGTCATCTAAAAAAGCTTGATCGGATTGATCTATACTGCCTTCGATAAGTTTTCCGGCGCAACTAGAACAAGAGCCAGAATGACAAGAAATAGGCAAGTCGATATCTTGTTCTTCTGCTGCATCGTAGATGAACTGATCTTCAGCTACTTCGATAGTGGCATTGATGCCTTCTGCTTCATTGATTAGCTTAACTGTGTAAGTTGCCATATTGTTTATAAGTTTATCTTGATAAAATACAATGAGATCATTGTTTATTGGGTTTTGAGATGAATACAGGAAATCCAGAAATTGACCCTGTATGGGAACGCCTAGAGAGGGGACGACAAGCAAAAGCAGCACAGGGGGGTTATGCGGGTTATGGCTCGCCTGCCTTTGGTCAGAAAGCAGTTAAGGGAAAGTTAGTAGACGATCCGACTGAGCAAGAAATCATTGAGTTGATTCGCCGTCATCATAAATCGGGGAAATCGTTGCAGAAAATCGCTAACTGGCTCAATGAACACGGCTATAGGACTAAGCGTGGCAGTAATTGGCAGAAGATTTCTGTTAAGCGGGTGTTAGATCGGCTTTATGGCAAAAATCCCCGAATTCAGGTCAAGAATCCTACTAGCGCTTCAGATCTCAAATAACCTTTGTTGCACCCAAAGCACTGTTTTCAAGTCCATACAATCTACTATTGCGTAACATCTCTCTTATCATAAACCCTAAATGCCTCAATGTGAAATAATATATGGAATGAAGGATTTTTCTCGTAACATTTCTCTTGAGGATGGAAATTGTGGAAGTGAATCGCAACTTGTTTGCCACACCCGATTTAGAAACGACAATCGACCGTAACCCTCTTATTATTACGCCGGAAATTCCCTTACTCGAAGCGATCGCTATCATGAGTCAGGCTCAAGGTAGTAGCTGTGTTTTATCTGACCAAGAGATGTCTGTAGAGGAAAAGTCTGGTCATCAGTTACGTTCTAGTTGTGCCTTAATTCTCAAAGATGAAAAAATCTTGGGCATCTTAACTGAAAGAGATATTGTTAAGCTGACAGCTTCGATGACCTCCTTTGCCAATCTTACCGTCACCGAAGTTATGACCCATCCGGTGGTCACCCTTAAAGAAGATAACTTTTCTGATATTTTTGCCGCACTATTTTTATTCCGTCGCTATCAAATTCGCCACTTACCTTTAGTCGATGACAATGATCGGCTTCTCGGGGTTATTTCCCCTGCGACAATTCGCGATGCGATGCGACCCGCAAATTTGCTGAAATTAAGGAGAGTTTCTGATGTCATGAGTCGCAACCTTGTCACCGCGACTGCCTATCACTCGATTAAAGAAATCGCTCAACTCATGGCGAGAAATCGGGTTAGTTGTGTTGTCATTGTCTCTGAAGATCCAGAAAGAGAAATTAGACACCCTATAGGAATCATTACTGAACGGGATCTTGTAAAATTCCAAACGTTACAACTATCTTTAGATCAAATCGCGGCAAAAGAGGTCATGAGTTCACCCTTATTATTGCTTGGCCCAAAAGATTCTTTATTAGCTGCCCATCAAATCATGAAATCTCAAAAAATTAGACGATTAGTTGTGTCTTGGAACTGGGGAAAAGAGCTAGGAATCGTAACGCAAACAAGTCTTTTGAAAATATTTGATCCGATGGAGATGTACACGGTAATTGAATCTTTGCAGCATACAATACAACAGTTGGAACGGGAAAATCAGGAATTATTAAATAAAGTTAGGCTTAGCGAATAATTTTTAGACCAAAGCTCTAACTGAATAGGTAATTAGAAAATAGCTCTGGGAAATCACAACAGTCGAGCTGATTATAGAAATTTACTTCACATCGAGGTCTTTAAAGTTTATGATAAGAGAGATGTTACGCAACATCTAGCTCTTTGTCTTTTGCACAAAAGCTTACAAGACCAAAAAGGTAATAAAGATTTGGAAGCGCAAAACTGTTCATTATCAAGACAATTTAACAAAATATTTAGGTATTAATTATGTCAACAACTATCAAAGCGGAATATGCTCAAGGAGCTCAACTTAAGGAGCTAATTAATCAAGGAAATCTCGTTGTGGTTGACTATACAGCAACTTGGTGTGGACCTTGCCGTTTGATTGCTCCTCTTATGGATCAACTAGCAGACGAATATCAAGGAAAAGCTCAAGTAGTTAAAGTCGATCTAGATCAAAACAAAGACAATGCTAAGCAATACAACATTCGTAGTATTCCGACAGTTTTAATTTTTAAAAATGGACAAGAAGTAGATCGCGTGGTCGGGAGAGCAAACTATGAACAATTTAGCAATGCTCTAGAGAAGCAGTTGAGACTATAGCTTTGAACTCTTAGAAATAAATACAATGAGATAAGTTAATAATAATTCCCAAAAAACTGAGACTTAAATGCTTAGAGTAAGAGATATCATGACGACGAGTGTCGTAACTATTAGTGGTTCAGCCACTGTGGCGGACGCAGTAAAAGTCATGAAAGAAAAAGGATTACGAGCTTTGATTGTGGAGCCTCGTAGCGATCGCGATCCCTATGGCATTGTCACCGAAACTGATGTGATCTATAAAGTAGCGGCCTATGGCAATGACCCCAAGAAAATGCGAGTGTTTGAGATTATGACTAAACCTTGCATTACAATGCAGCCAAATTTAGGAGTAGAATATGCGGCTCGCCTGTTTGCTAATACTCGAACTCGTCGTGCGCCTGTGATTGAAGGAAAACTTTTGGGTATAGTTTCCGTTAGTGACATTCTCAGAAAAAGTGATGTTGCGGAAGAACAAGTACAGCTTTTCCTTGAGGATCGCATTGACGCTGCCAGAGAAGATGCGCGGGAAATATGTGCGGCTAAAGGGAAAACTTCTCCTGAATGTGCTGCGGCTTGGGACATTGTAGAAGAACTGCAAGCAGCAGCTTCCCATAAGCGCCAGAGCAAAGTAACTCCCAACAACTCCTTGCAAGAATATTGCGCTGCCAATCCCGATGCTCCAGAATGTCGGATTTATGAAGACTAATTCCCAAATTATTTTGACCTTGAGGAGATGGCAATTATGATGACAGCCCAAGATATCATGACGACTAATGTTGTAACTATTAGCGGCTCAGCCACTGTAGCCGAAGCAGTAAAAGTCATGAAGGAAAAAGGATTACGAGCTTTGATTGTAGAGCCTCGTAGCGATCGCGATCCCTATGGTATTGTCAGCGAGACCGATATTATCTATAAAGTAGCGGCCTATGGCAATGACCCCAAGAAAATGCGAGTGTTTGAAATTATGACCAAACCTTGCATTACAGTACAGCCAAATTTAGGTGTAGAATATGTAGCTCGCCTGTTTGCTAATACTCGAACTCGTCGTGCTCCGGTGGTCCAAGATGGTTTAAAAGGCATTATTTCGATTAGTGATCTCATGCATAAAAGCGATTTTGTCGAAAGTCCAAAAAGTGATTTTGAACTATATTGCGAAGAGAATCCTAGTGCATTAGAAGCTAGGATATATGACTAGTAGCGCTGTGCGGAAGTAATAGGTAATAAGTAATGAGTAATAAGTCTTGATACATCAGCTTTTTGCTCTTCGTTGATAGATAGCTTATTTACGCCTGCGTCTACTGGATTGTGCAGTGCGATCGCGCTTTTAGCTGCGATCGCGCAGTATTAGGCTTCGCCTGATCTCTCCTGAATAAATTAAGCCAGTAATAACTTGATATTTGTGCTTCTTGAGAGGTTCTTCAAATTCATTAATCTAGGTTGGTTAGACAGGTTTTACCCATAATAAAAAATAAGTGTTTGGGTAATCAAATTGGTAATCAATTTATTTATATCTAGTAATAAATTCCTGAATAATTTGAAATTTTTGTTGTCCGTATTCAACATTGATAAACTCTCCAATAGGATAATCATAATCTGGATTAAATTGTAGGATGATATATCCATTAATAATATTTTTAGAGTCATCTGTCTCTAACCTAATTTGATTTATTTGATCAAAGCCATATTCCTTAATAATATTTGGTTTAAATATTTTACTTTGAGAAACTAACAAAGTTTTATTAATGCCATCAAATTCGTAAATAGTTTTCATTGGCATAGTGACAACACCTTTTATTATGCTGAATATTAATAATAAGGGAATAAAAAGAGTAAAAAATCCCAATATTAATAACTCTATCCAATTAAGACTGCGCTCTACTGCTAGAAATTTGTTTTTAAGCTCACCTTTAATGAATTGATTAATTTTGGCAAGTTGTTGAGATGGCTTAAACCAATTTTGAGGTAGTATATATTTAAAATTAACTAAAGCAAAAGAGCTACTAGGATAATAATAGGTTTTCTGAAAGCCAATAATTTTAAAATATGGAAAATTGGGATTAGTTTGAAGAGCAATGACACTACTTTTACTAAATAAAGACTTATTTGCCTTCCTAAGATTGTTAATGCTTGTTTGAGTTAAATGATGATTAATTAGCGATGATTCTTGTAGAACACAATCAACGTGATTAAAAGTAGTCTTGTGACAAATTAATGAAGAATCAATATAACTAAAATACACACACCAAATCAGCCAAGTAATCAAAAATACTAAACAAAGAAAATCACTAACTAACTTTAAATTAGGATAAGAAGTAAACTTTAAATTTGCTTCACTGATTTTAATAAATTTAATCATAGCGATAGTTAAGTTTCGCGCAAAGAAACAAGGAGTCTTCAGATGTCAGTATTTCACTTATATTGAGACTAGAGCTTTCAGCGATCGCAACTCATCAAAGCTTTCCCTGCTCTACATCCTAGTTTGTTGTCACCCCATCAGAAATCTTATTATAGAAAATAATCACGCCTGAAAATAGTGATTCCCCTCATTAAAAAGTATAAATGCCTTGAGAAAGAAATGTTCGGAGGCATCATAATACTATTTACCGACTATCGTCATAATCCTCAAATCACTTTTCCCCATGACCCCAGAATCAGAATCAGAAATTTTAGCATTACGCACTAAAGGTTTAACCTCCAAGCAGATTGCCCGTAAATTAGGACTAAAAGCATCCCAAGTTAATTCTGTGATTAAGCAAAATGCTGAACAAATAGCGATCGCCAAGGGAAAATCAGGAGAATTAGCGCCAATTGCCGAATGTTTGGTCAATGCTGGCTGTGCAGGGCGTTTGTTAAATAATCAGGAGCTTGACGAGCAGGGTATCGGCGGGTTAGGAATGGTTTTGGTGGCAAGAAAAACAGGCTATAAGCGTTTTGTGATTTGCAGTTATTTGATTGATTATTGGTGCTTGGGACTAAAAGACACCATAGGTGAACGAAAAATGGATGATGTCCAATATCGACAATTTATTGAAATGGCCTTTCAAGGATTTCCCGAAGGTTATCAAGAGATTACCTTAGAACAAGCACAGGCAATTGTCTATGGCGCGATCGATTATGCTGCCGGGTTAGGATTAAAACCCCATAAAGATTTCCAGAAAACCGAAAAACATTTAGGTACTTGGAACAACCAACTAAAATTAACTTTTGGTCGTGAAGGAAAGCCCTATTTTATGTCAGGGCCTTACGATAATACAAATCAAATCATGCAGACTTTAACCAAGAATGTTGGCGAAGGAAATTTTCATTACACGATTGGTTTAGAGTGAGCATTAAAAAAATACTTAAGAAAATTTTGTTAGCAAACCCAATAACTTCTTGGTCTTGGGGGTCAATAAAGTTCGACGGTAAGTATCCGCAGCTTTTTTAATGGCTTCAGCTTGAGTTGGATAGGGATGAATCACACTCGACATTTTACTCAAACCTATTTTATGCACGATCGCCGTGGTAATTTCGCTAATCATTTCCCCCGCATGGCGAGCCACAATAGTCGCCCCAATAATTTCATCAGAACCTTTCTTATGGAGAATTTTAACAAAACCCTCAGTCTCTCCCTCTGCTAAAGCGCGATCGACATCATCAAAGTCAATTTTGATAATATTACAATCAATTCCGTTCGCCTGCGCATCTTCTTCATACATTCCCACATGGGCAATTTCAGGGTCAGTATAGGTCGCCCAGGGCATAACCAAATCACTAAGTTTATACTTACCAAAACCGAAAGGAGAAAACAGCGTATTTTTGAGAACAATCCGAGCTGCGGCATCGGCAGCATGGGTAAACTTCCAATTCATGCAAATATCCCCCGCTGCATAAATTTTCGGATTACTGGTTTGTAAATTGTCATTAACAATTACTCCTTTTTTCGGATCATATTCCACACCCACAGCTTCTAGATTTAAGCTTTCCACATTCGGTTGTCTGCCAGCCCCTGCCAAAATCTCATCCACCACAATAGATTCTGTTTGACCATCACAATTAAAGCGAATTTCCTTGCCTTCGGGGGTTTTTTCCACACCTTCCATTTGGCAGGATAAGACTAATCTAATGCCATCTTTAATTAAAGCCTTTTGCACAATTTCCGCTGCATCGCGATCTTCCTTGTTTAAAACATGATGCCCACGATGAAACAAAATAACCTGAGAGCCCAACCGCTGAAAAGCCTGAGCCAGTTCACATCCAATAGGGCCACCACCGATTACCGCTAATGTTTTCGGCGCTTCGGTCAAGGAAAAGACTGTTTCATTGGTCAAATAACCTACATCTTCGATACCAGGAATTCTGGGTTTGACGGCTCTAGCACCCGAGGCAATGACAGCTTTTTTAAATCTAAGTTTTTGTCCGCCGACGGTAATGGTTTGATCACTATTAAAATGACCTTCGCCAAAGAACATATCAACCCCAGCTTTTTTGGAACTAATGGCAGAATCCACAGGGCTAATTTTGGTTCTAACTTGTCGCATCCGCTCCATCACCGCGGGAAAATCAATTGCCGTCTCCCCAGAAGAACTAACTCCTAAAGGGCCTGCATCACGGATATCGGCAACAGCTCGGGCAGAACGAATTAGACATTTAGACGGTACACAACCGACATTAAGACAATCACCTCCCATGAGATGTTTTTCAATCAGGGCAACTTTTAACCCTATTCCTAAACCGCCTGCACCTTTTGCCGTGACCAGCCCCGCCGTTCCTGCACCGATCACGACTAAGTCGTATAAATCTGCTGGTTGAGGATTTTGCCAATCCGACGGATGAACATTACTCAGTAATTCTTGATTGTACTTATCTAGAGGAGAAATTGTTGTAGCGTGTTCTTGCATATTCATAATTAATTGAAAATTGCTTGTCCTCGAATAGGGGAAAATTGAAAATTTACTGATAACTGTTCACTGTTAACTGTTCACTGAAATAGATTCGTCTAAGGCTTTACGTGCAACTTTGGTGACGTATAGGGTTACGGCAACGGTGGCAATAAACCCAATGATGCGAATTGCCCAAGTAATCGTGGGATTAGTTGGTTGGTCAGCACCACCAATAGTGGCAATATTACCTGCTAGAGAACCTAGGTAAACGTACATAATCGTTCCGGGAATCATACCTACTGAGCCGAGAACATAATCTTTGAAAGCAACTCCTGTGACTCCCAGGCCATAGTTCAGCAGGTTAAAGGGAAATATTGGGGAAAGTCGAGTTAATAAAACAATTTTTAGACCTTCTTGGCCCACTGCTTTATCGATCGCCGCAAATTTATCATTACCCGCAATTTTTTTTGATATCCAACCCCTAGCAACATAACGACCAACCAGAAAAGCTAGGGCTGCACCAATGGTCGCCCCGATAAAAACATAGATAGAACCTAGAACGACCCCAAAGACAACTCCGGCCCCCAGAGTCAGAATCGAACCGGGGAGGAAAGCAACCGTAGCGATAATGTAAATTAGCATAAACGCGATCGCGCCAACTGCTCCCAGACTATCTACCCATTCGAGGGCATTGCGTAAGATGTCCTGGGGATTAAAGCCTCCACTACTAGCTGCTTCCTGGGCATTAGCTGGTGCCACAACCAGCAAAAGTCCTAATATAATCAATAATCCTAAATTGAAATACTTATGAATTTTCATAGGTTTGGAGATTTTATATCAATAAAATTGTACTCACCAAACTAAAGTTCCCAGTATTACCTGAAAATGAGCTTAGAATTCAACTAAATACGACTTAATAAAGGATGAGGGATAAGTAAGGGATGAGGGATGAGGGATGAGGGATGAGGGATAAGGGATGAGGGATAAGGGATGAGGGACGAGGGATAAGGGATGAGGGATAAGGGATGAGGGACGAGGGATAAGGGATGAGGAAAGAGGGTTATGACCTGGAGCAGTATTTTTGCATTGTTTGGCACGATGTTTGTTTTGGCTATGATCCCTGGTCCTAGTGTCTTTGCTGTGGTGGCAAGATCTATCTCATCTGGATTTACTCATGGCCTGATTACTGTTGCAGGGATCGTAGTTGGCGATTTTATCTTCATTATCTTAGCCATTTACGGTTTATCTGCGATCGCCGAAACCCTGGGTAGTTTATTTATGATCGTGAAATATCTCGGTGCGGCCTATCTCATTTGGTTAGGAATTCAATTGTGGCGATCACGCAATGTCTCGCTCTCAGGGAATCAGCGATCGCATTTGCTAGAGGGGCAAGAAATTAAAGAATTATCTTGGCTAAGCAATTTTATGACTGGGCTGTTGATTACTTTGGCCGATCACAAAGCAATTTTCTTTTATATGAGTTTTTTTCCTGCTTTCCTAGATTTATCTCAAGTTTCCGTTTTTGAGGTGGGGATAATTATGGTTGTTGCTGCGATCGCAGTGGGTGGGTCCAAACTTGTCTATGCCTATCTGGCAAATCGAGCTAGATTTATTTTTGAGAGTTCTAGAGCCAAGAGAAGACTCAATATGACTGCGGGGGCGCTCATGATTGCCACAGGATTTTTTTTAGCGGTCAAAACTTAGATTACCGAGAAATAAACTACTGTCTAAATAGTACTTATTATGGGAATCGAATTAGCAATCAAGCCCTCTGCTTGTTGTTTACTTAGCGGTTTAGCAAAATAATAACCTTGTCCATATTCACAATTCAACAATTTTAATTGTTCTAATTGAAAGGAATCTTCAATCCCTTCGGCAATCACTTCCATCTCTAGCACATGGGCCAGAGTGACGATCGCCTTGACAATGGCATAATTGCCCTTATTAATTTGAATATCTTGGACAAAGGAACGATCTATCTTTAGAATGTCCACGGGAAAAAGATGTAAATAGGACAAAGAAGAATATCCGGTGCCAAAATCATCCATACTCAACTTAATACCTCTATTTTTAATATCCAATAGGGTTTGAGTTGCCACTTCCATATTTTCAATCAAACTACTTTCCGTGATCTCTATTTTGAGATACTCACCCGACAAACCCGTATTTTGAAGAATTCCGTCAATTTTTTCGAGTAATGAGGGGTCTCTTAATTGTTTTCCCGAAAGGTTGACACTGATTTGGAGAGAGCATTTTTGAGGATATAGCTCCTGCCATAATTTCATTTGGTTACAAGCCCTTTCCATGATCCAAGTTCCTAGAGGAATAATCGTTCCTGTTTCTTCTGCCACGGGAATAAATTCGGCGGGAGACACAATCCCTCTCACGGGGTGCTTCCATCTTGCTAGAGCCTCAAATCCAGCAAGTTTACCAGTTTTCAAAGAGTTAATCGGCTGATAATAAATTAAAAATTCTTCTCTTTCAATTCCCCGACGCATATCTGTTTCCAATTGCAAACGGGTAATTGCTCGATCATGCAAGGAACTGTTAAATATTTCATATCTTGCCCGACCTTGTTCCTTCGCGCTATACATTGTCAGATCGGCATCCCTCATAATTTCATCGGGGTTTTCGTAGCCTTCAGAAGATAGGGCAATGCCAATACTCGCAGAGGTAAACAATTCATAACCCTTTAATTTAAAAGGAACACCAAGAGCTAGATCAATTTTTTCGGCAACAGCGATCGCATTTTTGATATTATGAATATTTTCCAGCAGAATTGTAAATTCATCGCCTCCCAATCGGGCCACAGTATCTGTGAAATTGACGGTTTTTTCCAATCTTCGAGAAATCTCTATCAGTAATTGATCGCCTACTAAATGACCTGCACTATCGTTCACCACTTTAAAGCGGTCTAAATCGAGGAATAAGACAGCAAAGACATAATCCGGATGAGCCTTGGCTCTTTTCAGCTCATGATCTAAACGATCCATAAACAAAGCTCGATTGGGCAAACCAGTCAGAGAATCATGTAAGGCATCATGGAGTAATTGCTTCTCCATATGTTTTCGTTCGGTAATATCAACAATCTGATTGTTGAAATGTAATGGTTGACCTTTAGAGTCGCGAACTATGACGACTTTTAGCAAAGCATCTACGATCTGGAGATCCCGAGAAATATATCGAGTCTCGATTTGAAAGTCAGATCCCTTATTTTTTAGCAGTGCTTCTTGTTGAGTCTGATGAAGCTCCAAATCTTCGCTATAGGTAATATCGGCAAAGCTAAGTTTTAATAACTCTTGCTCTTCATAACCGAGAGCTTCACACAAAGCTTGATTAACTCTTTTAAACTGACCATTAATCGCTGTAATTGCCATGCCAATAGGAGCCATTTCAAAAGTCAAGCGAAATTGCTCTTCACTTTTACGCATTGCTAGTTTAGCTAATTTGCGCTGAGTAATATCTTCAGCTATCCCCACAAAGCGATTTACTTTACCCGAGCTATCTCGGATTGGAAAGGCATTTACAGATACCCAGCGGATCGAGCCGTCGGGACGGACAATGCGGTATTCTTCCTGGAATTCATCTCCAGTGCGGAATTGAGTTTCTAGGGTGGCAAGTGCTTTAAAAGAATCTTCGGGATGAATCGCAAATAACCAAGATTGGGGATCTTCATAAAGACTTTCACAAGTTCTTCCCCAAACCTGCTCGTAGGCTGGACTAATATACAGTATTTCATCAGTTTCAGCCGAGATCATGAAAAATACTTCTCGAACATTGCAGCAATTCCAAATTCAAAAATTAAGAAGTATTTGCAGGGATGAAAGGTTCTGGTTCCGCATCGCCGAGCATAAAGTCGAGGAGATGGTGCCAACTTCGGAATAGTAGATACTTGGACAAAGAGAGGATATCTTGAAAAAAGCCTTTACGAGTGCCTCTTTGAAG
>NZ_ALVZ01000182.1 GCF_000332055.1 Xenococcus sp. PCC 7305
CTGATTTAAAACATGAAAGAATTTTGGACTAATCTTCTTTGCTTCTTTCTTTGCGTCTTTGCGCCTTTGCGCGAAACGAATTCATATCTGGATTCAGCAACGCCTTATTTTAATACTAAATGAGGAACAAACTGTTATAATTCACTAGAATAAAATATTAATCAAAAGCGATAATATTACCAATAGCATTAATACCACAAACCATGACCAAGGTTTTGAAGACGGATTGGGCTCTAGTGGATCAATAATACAAACATCATCAGAGATGGTGTCATGATAATTTTCATTATTGAGACTTCCAGATGTAGCTCTGAGTTTACGAATCGAATGTTTGCGTTTTTTCTGCTGCAAGGAAGCAACAGCGGCTAATCGTCCCCGCAGGGGTGGTTTTATCCTTGGGGGATAGTGGCGTAAACGACTCATCGGCGACCAATCCTCACAACATCACCATCGAAAGTAGGAACAGATAAGACAAAAGGATCTGTTGAATAGGTCAAGGCTTGTTCTTCGAGAATACCGATCGCAATTTTTTCTCCCATGCGAAGACTATCGTAGTAGTCACTAAAATAGTGAACTCCTGCCATATCACGACCAATGGAGATATTGGCGGCTAATTTGTTCAATTCACCTTCAAGGGTTAGGAATTGGTTTGGTTTGTCTGGAACAGGTATTCCAGCATCAAGTTCTATTGGCATTGAAGGATCTGCTAGCGTTGGCACAACTTGCCCTTCTGGAATAGTGGGCGCACGAAAAGCGATTGGATCATCATCAGTTTCAAAACGCTTGAATGCAACTTTTCCATCTTTAATAGCTAATACAGCACTAGTGTCGAAAAATGCTTTGAGAATAGTGACACAAGCCCCCGCTACCGTAGCATGACCTGCACCATAAGCTGGGTGCATCGGGGAACCTTCAGAGAATGCCATTGGCAGAAAGTGAGTTCCATTACCTTGACCATTTGCGATCGCCGTTAACGTAGCACCCAACTCAGTCTTGAATTTGTCTATATTTGCCGTTAGAGCAGGTGGAGTCAAAGCTGCAACATCAGCCGAGGGCGCTCGCACAAGTTCAATTCGTGCTGCTAATGCTTCTGGACGTAAACGAATATGATTATTAAACTTCTGAAAACGAACCGCTTTTAAAGCTCTTGTAGCGACTTCTGTTACTAGGTTAAGGATATGGGGGCCGCCATAAAGAGCAAACCCACCAGCATTGCGACGAGTTTTAATATTCCCTGCTGCCACTCCAACCCCAGAAAGATGATCAAATCCAGGATCAAATGGTGTTTTCATTCCTAAAAGAATAATGCAAGCATTGAGATAAGCTTCATATAGAGCGTCAAAATGAACATAGGTTGCCAAATCGCGAGGAGTATAAATAAAGCGACGTGCCGGTCGATCTGAAGTAACATCCCCATTGCTATCTACATAGGTTTGATTCTCTTGCGGGATATTTTCATTTGGCTTAATCCCACGCTGAACTTTGACATAAGTTGTTATGTCAGTCATAAAATCTTTTCTTGGTTCGGCAATAGGAACTTTTTGATCGATGGCTAAAACACCATAGGTGATTTTTCCTTCTGCAACCTTGCCACCACCATTTAAATCTGTATTTCCAATCAACAAAAATTGAGAAAGATAAGGGCCAACTTCTACTCCTGGAGAGGAACCACGAAATACAGTTTGTAAATCGAGTTGCCCACCAGCTCCTACTTTCCGAGGTCTTCCAGTTTGATTGCTAATGTAAGAAAGATTATTAAGACGACCAAGAGAAGCTGTGATGTCAGTATTGCCACTATCTTTTTCAAAATCATTGAAAGGCGTATCTCGCAGAATCGCTAATTCATAGACCTCGGCCATTTCGCATACCAGCTCTGGATTAGCCTCACCATCTGCACCCAGTAATGGTGGTGCGGGAGCCATCGTAACAGCTTGGGCATCGGGGCCTTGTAGTTCAAATACTACTCCTGCTGTTGGGGCTTCCCATTGCCGAAAATCTTTGATTAGGTCACAGTTAGTTTCTTTTACGACTTCATTTCCCTCGACCTTATATTTCGCACCATGACGCACTCGATCAGAAAAGGGATCGATAAAACCTTCATCTATCGCCCGTCGATACTCCACAAAGTCTTGGGGATCTTGCAATAATCCAGTATCTGGATTGTGAGGTAAGCCTTTAGTAAAAGACATAAAATACTTGTCGCCAGCATATTTTTGTTCTTCCCCATTAGCTTTTTGTTCGGGATGTTGGCGACTTCTGGCTAGCTCTGCCGCCTCTAGGCGAACAGCATAGGATTCCTGTCTGCGATCGTTCATGATAGTTATAATTTTTACTTAGTTTGAATGTTTTAATGACACCACAAAACCTTATCTACAACCTTTGTTGTAAGTATTTTTTAATATTCTCAAGATGAGACAATACTCGAATTTTGAATATTAAAACTCTCCCAGTAGTTTTCCAAAAAAGCTCTGATAGGTTTGATAAGCGATGGGAATTGGGGAAATAGGGAATTAGGGAGAATATCTACTTGTCATAATTAACCTAGTGGAATGCTAAGAAACAGATGAGTCAAATTGGTCAATGCTAAATAGGTCTGGTTTGGATCAAAAATGCATCTTGTTTCATAAATCAATCCCCACCAAAAATGAAATATTTAATGGTCAAACTCGCGCGTTCCCTTGCTCGGTCGGCGCGGGGTCGGGACTCTTCGGGTAGAGCTCCGCAAGCGTCAATTTTTAATTCCTAATATTGCCATATTCATCTAAAGCCGGATAAGCCTTCCCCTGCCGTTGGTACATGGCCGCGAGTTCAGGATAGCCCCATTCAAAAAGAACATGATTAAAGGTTTCAGGATCTAGATTAACGCGATCGTACATTTGGGCAGCTAATCTTTGGCGTTGTGCTTCAAACAAAATCACGGCAGCTGCCACAGACACATTGAGAGATTGCACCATGCCCATCATCGGGATAATAATATGTCCATCTACTAACTCAGCAGCGAGCTCACTAACCCCATGTTTTTCTGCGCCCAAAAGAATCGCAGTGGGAAGAGTGTAATCAATGTCGCGATAATCTATGGCCTCTGGGCTGAGATGAGCAGCATAAATTTTGAAATTGGAATCTTGAAGGTCTGCGATCGCTGTCTTAATATGATTATGGGTATGCAGTTGTACCCATTTTTCACTGCCCTGCGCGACTTGAGAATAGGTGGGAACTTTACTATTACTATTTACCCCATGAACCGCAAACACCCCAACGGCATCACAGGTACGGATGATTGCTGATAAATTATGGGGTTTGTGAACATCCTCTGTTACAACTGTCAAATCAGGTTGTCTTTTACTTAAAACTTGTTTCAATCTCTCGTATCTTCTAGGAATCATGCTCTATTTAGGAGTGGGGATTTTTAGTATTGGGGTAGAAAGCAAGCATATTATCCCATATAGAGTATGTATTCAATTGTAGGGGCAAATGGCTATTCACCCCCACTAGTGATAATTCTTAGCTACATCTGAGCAAAATTTATTAGACGGAAGGCTTAACAGAAATACAATTATGCATTCTCAAAGTTGCTGCTGCTGCATAATTACGACCAGAAGGATTATTGGGATAAAAAGAACTTCCGACCTCGTTATAAGCAGAGGCAACTTGGCAAAAGCCAGACATAGTCTGAACTTTAGTTTCTGCCCAATGCCCAGAAATATCATCAAAAACAGTTGGTGATGACGGTAAGTTTAGTTCAGTAGATTGACCCCTTGCTGTATTGACAAATTTAGCCGCACCTTCTAGAACTGCCATCAATTCTGCCCTGGTTACGGGTTGTTCTGGTCTAAAAGATCCATCTTCATAACCTTTGACAATTTGATTTTCCTGGGCCCATTGAATTTTGGCTGCACTCCAGCGATCGCGAGCAACATCAGGATAGGACTGAGTAGTCGCTACATCAGGAGTCTGAATTTGCAGATCACTAACAGTACTTAATGCTCCAATTACCATCGAGACTAATTGTTCTCTGGTCAACGGTGCTTCCGGACGAAAGGTATCATCTTTAAAACCCGCAATAAAACCGAGAGCAACAGCCTGTTCAATTTCATCTTTATAAATATCCAGAGCAGTATCATTAAAACTAGCTTTAGCAACTGCGGGAGGAGGAGTGGGGGGAGTGTCTCCGGCAGCGGCGATCGCGGCGGTATCTCCACTAAAGAAAAAATGACCTAAGGTTTTGCCCTCATAAGTTTTCTTGGCAAACTGCCAACCGGGATTAAGAAAAATTTTGAGAAACTGACCTTCAGTTTTGCCGAAGGTTGTACCAATGACGGTTCGAGAACGGTCTTTCCGACTAACAGCAACTAGTTGGATTTCCTCTCCCCTATCAGTTAAATCTAAACTGTAATCCTGACTAGTATCTTGTCCATCAAGACGGACAGAATAACCATTACTATCTGTTGCACGACGGCAACTACCCGTAAAATCGAAGGTTGTCCATAGAGGCTCAATAATAGTGGGTTGAGAGCCACTTTCACTCCAGCAAGTTTGTTTTCCGGGAATTTGCTCTATCAGAACCAGATTGTTAAATCTTCCACCCGTAACAGCAACCGCAATTACTTGAGTCTGATCAATTTCCTGTTCTCCAACTTGGGCGATCGCTTGGGAGTTCAAAGATAAGCCGCCTCCCAAAAGAATAGTGCTGATAGCTGCGGTTGCTAGCTTGTTTCTCAGTTTCATATATCTAAATAATTATTTACTAATACGACTCAAAATTAGATTCTGCAATCAGTCTTGACGACAAGACATAATTTATTCTTTACAGTTCTACTTTATAGATATGATTTCGACAAAATTTACTTGACAAATCATGTAGTAATCCAAGCTCAATTCCAGACTGATTATCTTCTCAATATGTTCCTGAATTTTTCTTCCCACCTTCTGCCCTCTGCCCTCTGCCCTCTAACTTCATTCAAGCGACACTGCCCCGCTTTCTGGCCTCTTTATAGGAAATTCCCACATTTTTGATACCAGTTCGTACTAACTGTTGTTCGAGAAGGGCAAAAAAACGAGCGCGATCGCTACCTCTCACCACAGCTTGATTATGGGATTCTGCCAAAGCAACCGGATAACCATAACCTTTATGAACTTGACCTAACATAATGCTCAGGGATTGGTTTAATAATGTACTATCTTCAGCTACCCAAGCAGGAATTTCAACGCGGGCAACTTCTGAACCAACATGAACATAACAGAAATAAATTCGTTGCGACTCGTCATAAAGTTCGAGAACCTTTAAACCACTGCGGTATAGGGGACTTCTTTGCCCGGGTTGCAAACGATGGGACCAGAAAGTAGCATCTCGTAGGGGATCTATTTTCTGACAAGGATATTTTTCTAAATCACTACAGTTGACAACACAATTAGGACTTTCATAAGGACAGCTTTGTAATCGCAGAAAATTAATGCCTTCAACGCTCCGAGAAGCACTGACATAACCCATAAAAGGAATTTTGGTTGTTTTTAGTTGTTCCCAGGAAGCTAAAATCGGCGTTAAAATTTGCTCCCTGGCATCTAGGGGTAAATCATAAAGAAACCAGTAAATTAACGAACCGTCAACCATTGCTAGGTTAGGGATATTTGTATGGGAACCTGGGGGCAAAACCCACTGACAAGCCATCTCAGCCAAGATTTCTGCTTCCGAGACAGCCCGACGATAACCCATCCATTCATCCAAACGAATGCCCCATTGTTTAGAAATATAGAGATCTTTTTCTTGATAAAAAACTTCTGGCAAACTATCTAGTAACGGATGTAAACTTTGCCCGTAATGCAACATCACCCGGCCGACATTAATCAAATAACAATAAACTATTTCGTGATGGGAAGGAGAAATCTGAGAACCATCACTGGCAAAAACGCTATGACTATAGGGTGGTGCAGGAATATCAATGCAACTATCTAACGGTTCAACCGGAGTTGCAACGGCAAATAGTAAGCGATCGCGCCAATTATCCAAATTCTCGATCAATTGTTGCTGCTTAATACAAGCTTGCTGTTGGATAATCTCTGCTTGTTCAATTCGATGACGAGAAGCTAAAGCTTCTTTCTGCAAATGCTGACTAATTCCAGGAAGTTGCCCTGCTAATTTAGCAATATCTAGCATGATAATTTAGAGTTATTGTGAAATAAATACTTGCTTTTTAGCACGAGTCAAAGCTGTATAGAGAAGTTTTTGGCGATCGCTACACCCTATCATATCCTGAACGTCCAAAAACACATGTTCAATACTGCTGCCTTGGGCTTTATGAGTTGTCAGAGCATAGGCATAGCCCACATCATCAAACATCCGCGAAAGATCAAAATAGTAATACCATTGCTTACTACTAGCAAAAGTTTTCACCTGTTCACGATGGAGCTTCTGACTATCTTCATGGAGAATCAATAAAGTCTGAGGTTGAGCTTCTTCAGGTTTCACTCTAACTCGCCAATACTGATATGTTTGTTGCTGAAAAGTCAACTCAGATAGTTGACCAGTCTCGATAACTTGACATTCTTCGGAGCTATTAATTAAGATGCGCCACTTATTTTTACCCTTAGCACCGGGTCTTGGGCGAAAGAGTGGCTTTCTCGCTATTAAGCGATCTCCCGGTAAATAGGGTTGGACATCTTCTCCCCATAATCGAGCACGCACAAATTTATTTAAAGATTCAACTGTTCTGTTTCTCCAGGCTAAATACCTAACATAATCTGGATTTTTTTGGTACTCTGCCGATTCAAATAAACTGATAGCCCTTTCTCGCCATTCCGATGGAGAAGTACAAAGTATTGATTGATCTCGTGTCGTAGTGAAAGCATAAATAATTCGTGAGTATCGAGGATCACTTCTGATCGTTTCTGCCACCCGAGCCAAATCACCATCATAACGAATGACTTCGGTTAAGGTGCTATTGTGATCAATGAGTTCAGAACTGGCGACAATCGGCTCATGCTCATTAATAGGTGGTAGCTGGGCGTGATCACCAACGAATACAACCTTCGTTAGTAAACTTGATTGAGCTTGGGTAGCTATTTCCCGAAAATTCTCCTTATTGAGCATTGAGAACTCATCAATGATGACAATGTCATAGCCAGATAAATCAACATGACCCTTAGATTTAAACTCCTCTTTCCCCGACTCCTCATTAAGTTCTGGCTGCTGTCCCAGCAATTGGGCAACTGTTTTCACTTCTAGTTCCAAGTCTTCGGTGTCGGCCAAATTTCTTAAATTTTTAGCTGCTTTGTTAGTCGGACAAGCTGCTACAAAACTTAGTTTTTCGTTTATCAACCATTTAATATAATGACAAATCAGAAATGATTTTCCGGTTCCCGCATAACCAGCCAAGCGAAAAAATTTATCTTGACTATTAGTGAAAATTTTCAGTTGGGAGAAACTCTCTTGCTGATCATTAGTTAGCTCGGTTTCAGTCCTCGATGCCGATTGGCATTTTTGGGTATCGACAGTCAAGCCAAATGAATTATTCTCATTTAACTTCTTGAGTAAGTCTCCCACTCCCTCGATTTCCCCAGTTTGCAGCAGATTCACAAAAAGTTTGACTTCCGATGCGATCTCTATGGGAACTTCTATGACTTCTTTTTGCGAGTTGACTTGTTTATTCATGTCTTTCGAGCAATGTTTCAGCTTAGCCAGTCCTGACCCTTGGATAGTAGCAGATCTGGGTTGAGCGATCGCAATTAGCTAAATCTAATATTACTTTTATTTGTGATTTGATTTAACTTGTGATCGCGCAGCGCTAGTCTTGGCTGATCGCAAAAAAATATATTACTAACTTTAAAGTCATTTTAAGTGAAAATCGCTAGAATCAGAGGGGATTTGCGCTATTTTTTCCAGTCCAACAGAAGCCAACAAGTTTTGCCAATTAGATGCCAAATTGTGATCGTCTGGGGCTGCTTTTCTGAGTTTGGCTAAAGTCGCAACTGTTTCATACCAAATACCAGCTTCGCCATAGATAACCACAGTTTCTAGGGAATTAGCAGTTTGCAGGCGATCGCGAGTTGTTGCTTCTAGGGCTACTCGCTGAATTTGGCCTTCAATGGTCGGAGTATCTGGTTTCAATTTGCCATTAGGTATGATAGCTAATGCCCACTGATAATTTTTGCCGACTTCCAATGGCGGTGCATCATCAGGAAGAGTTAAACTAATGACTCCTGATTGATTATTGAGAGGCAAAATAGTTTGATAATGATCGCTACTATCTTCATTTCGCCAGCTAAAAAGAACTAAACTAGCAGAGTTTGACGAGAAATAGACGAGTACAGTCGGATGAGAGGAAACAGTTAATCCCTTGGTGGAAGCAGGAATTAGAGGAACAAGGGGCAAAGAAGAATTTTCTGCTTGATTTTCATTGTTACATTGTCCGATGCAACGAGATGCCGCGCCTTTGCTTGTTTTTGGTTGATCTACTGTCGGTGGCTTAAAAGTAACTTTGAATGTTGGATTAGAAGAGGGATTAGAGTTTTCTTGAGCGATCGCTCTGATTAACCAACCAGGAGTAATTAAGATAGTCAAGACGGCAAACAGATTTGCAGCTCTTGATAGATTATTGTTCATTCTCATAAAATAAATTTAAAATAAGTAATTCAACTACTTTAAATTTTAAAATAGCAATCAATAAAATAATATAAATTAGCTGTAATATTTTATGGATTATCTGTCATGGTTTGATGATTATTTGAATAACAATCATTAAGTTTCGTCCGAAAATACACTGAGGCAGAGTGCAGAGGGTGAAATCACGGCTAATTCTTCTCTAATGCGGCCAAAGCAGTTTTAATTAGCTGGTAGTAATGAGGTTGGGTCACATCAATCGATTTAGCATCATCTCGACTGGTGCCTAACAGGCCAAAGCGATCGCCTTTATTAATAGCCAATACCGTTCCTTCGGGATTTTTAATTCTTAATTCGTTTAATGATTTCCACAAACTACAAGCATAGACTTTCCCTTTATAGTCAAATCGAGCTTTTTGCACTTCATCACTATTATGTTGTATCTCCGGTCTTCTTTGTTGTCCCCCATCTTCCGATTCTTGAGGAAGTCGAACGCCAATCAGTTCTAATTCAATATTACTGCTGCCTTGCCAATTATTTTCCTGAAGCTTATAGGCAATATCCAATTTTTTGGGCAAAGGGCAATATTCGCCCCAGCGCCAGGCGATCGCCTTGATTTCCGTATCAGAATCTGTTTCCTGCAAAACTAATTTAAGATGGTCTTGATTTTTGCCAATTTTCCTTTGTTGTTTGACAATGACATTGGGAGTCCAAAACACAGGAAAAGCATTACCAATACCCCAAGGTTGTAAACTATCTATTTCTTGATAAAGTTCCCTGCCAACTTGGGGCAAACTTGCTTGAGCATCGATCTTAACCAAAGGTTTGAGATGTTCTGGCTTTAAGTATTGATAGGCGAATTCGCTTAATTTCTGTTCCAAAGCTGATAAATTACTAGCTGCAAAACTAAAGCCTCCTGCTGCTTTATGTCCACCAAATTTTCCGAGTAAATCCTGGCAATAATCTAAAGCTTCAAAGATATTAAACTCTTCAATTCCCCTTGCAGAACCGCGAATAATAGATTTTGCCTCATCTTCATAGGTGCCAATAAATACCGGTACTCCGTAGCGCTCCACTAAGCGAGAAGCCACAATCCCAATCACTCCATGATGCCAACCTTCATTCACTACGACTAGCACCCTCATTTTTTGCCATAAAATGGGCTTAGTTTCGACTAATGCGATCGCTTCTTCTTGAATTTGTTCACAAAGTTGTTGCCGTTTACTATTAATCTGTTCACATTGCATTGCTCTTTCCAGCGCAATTCCCGGATCATCTGTTGTTAGTAATTCAATTACTAGTTGAGGATCACCAATCCTGCCAATGGCATTGATTCTTGGGCCCAATTTAAAACCAATATCGTCAGGTTGCAATTGTTTTTGTTCTTCTTTAACGCCTGCTACTTGCATCAGAGCTTGAATCCCTGCCAGCTGAGAATAGGGCAACAAACTCAAACCTCTCTTGAGCCAGCGACGATTTACTCCGACTAGAGGGGCTAGATCCGCAACGGTACCCAAGGTAAAAAGCTCCAGTATTGGACTAGTTAACCCAGCAATTTTATCTAAACTTTGGGCAAGGGCAATGGCTAAAATATAGGCAACTCCCACTCCCGCCAATCCCCGATAGGGAGAAGTTGCAGCTAATAATTTGGGGTTTAAAATTGCATCCGCGGTTGGCAACTTCTCTGGTAAGTCGTGATGGTCTGTAATAATCACCGTCAAACCCAATTCCACTGCCCGTAAAATAGGTTCATAAGCCGCAATTCCATTGTCTACTGTGAGAATTACACCGACTCCTGTAGACGCAAATTCTTCCACAATGCGTTGGTTAATGCCATAACCATCCTTCATGCGACTGGGGATTGCATAATCAACATCTGCACCCAAATGTCTCAATGCACGCAACAGCAGAGCAGTGCTAGTCATGCCATCAGCATCATAATCCCCACAGATAGCAATCTTTTCTCCCGAGGCGATCGCATCTTGTAATAATTCGACACTAACTGCTAAATCAGAAAATTCTTCTAGAGGTGAAGGTAAGTCTTGAATTTCTGGATTAATATGAATGTTTGCTAACTCTGGGGTGACCACTCCTCGGTTGATCATGACCTGACTGACTAAGGGCAACAAACCCGTACTCATACTTATCTGTTGCGATTTTTCGGGTTGTAATGGTGCAATACGCCATCGCTGCTCAGGTATTTTAGCCATTGTATAGAGTTCATTGTAGATATTGTCCTAGTAGATTATAGGCATCGGTGGAGTCAGAGTTAATTTTTAATAAGAGTCTATAAAATATTGATAGATTATCTTGATACACAATCTTCTAAACTATTTGCCGACAAGGCTTGCAGCCAATAATTTGGCAAATATAGCCCGTATCTATAGCTGAATTCAGAGATTTTTCCGAGATCCAAAGTATGAAGCCCGCAAGAAGGTGAGTGTTTTTTTCTTTAAGATTCATAAAAGTTGCTTTAAAAGATTTTTACTTACGTAATAATACGGAAAGAAATAACCAAGGTTTTTTCTAAAGCCTAGAATATAGCCTTATATATAACTTAATTATGAAACAGGTTAAAATATTAAATATAGCCATTAACAACTTATCTCAAAATGAACTACTGAGACAATTAGAAAAGGACGGTGGAGTTGTTTTTACCCCTAATGTCGATCATTTGATGAAAATGCAAAAGGATCAAGAATTTTATGAGGTGTATCAGAAGTCGAACTATCGAGTTTGTGATGGCCAAATTCTATTTTGGATGCTCAAGCTTTTGGGAAAGCCAGTGAAGGAAAAAATTTCTGGTTCTCGTTTTTTTCCAGCTTTTTACCAGCATCATAAAAACAAAAAAAATACCAAGATTTTTTTACTGGGAGCAGCTCCTGGAGTAGCAGCTAGAGCGCAAAAAAACATTAATCAAAAAGTTGGCAGAAATATCGTCATTGATACTTACTCCCCTTCTTTTGGCTTTGAAAAAGATGACTCCGAATGTGAATATATTCTTGACCGAATTAATAATTCTGGGGCTAATGTTCTAGTCGTTGGAGTAGGTGCTCCCAAACAAGAAAAATGGATTATAAAATATAAAAAATTCTTAACTAATATTAATATTTTCCTAGCAGTTGGGGCTTCAATAGATTTTGAAGCTGGGCATAAAAGTTTGGCTCCAAAATGGATTAGCGATGCCGGACTAGAAACCCCCTACAGGCTATTGAGTGAGCCTCGAAGACTTTGGAAAAGATATTTAATAGAACATCCGCCATTCTTTTATTTCGTACTACAAGAAAAACTAAAGTTATACAGAAATCCCTTTGGATAGGTTATTTAATATTAGAAATAGCCCTTCTTTCCTACTCACAAAGAAACTAATATGAAATATACTTGAGTTTATTAGAAATATTTTTAATTATTTTTTAACTGCATAAGTTCTAAATCTAAACATAGTATAAATCATAGAGTTTCATTTTTTATCCCTAACAACTTCAAACAACACTGAGATATTAACCATGAAATTAGTTACTGATTATAATGAAAATCAAACCGTTGAAAATATTTTGACCATTGATGTGGAAGATTGGTTTCACATTTTGGAATTACCTTCTGAAATTCCCGTTAAAGATTGGATAAAATTAGAAAATAGAGTATTAAATAATACTTTATCTTTATTAAATCTTTTGCATCGCTACAATGCAAAAGCTACATTTTTTGTTTTAGGATGGGTTGCCCAATATTGTCCTGATTTAATTAGGGAGATTGAAAACCAAGGGCATGAGATTGCTACCCATGGTTATAGCCACCAATTAGTTCATCATCTTACTCCTGATGAATTTGCGCAGGATATTAGCCTTTCTTTAGAATATCTCTCACGGGTTGCGAGCAAACCAATTAGGGGTTATCGCGCTCCAGGATTCTCCTTAACTCAAGATTGTTCCTGGGCTTTAGATGTTTTATTAGACCTTGGGTTGACTTATGATGCTTCGGTGTTTCCCCTCAAAAGAAATCATGGCGGCTATGAAAATTTTGCGGAAGAAGCTGGATTGGTGACCACCCCTCAAGGAAGACAAATTTTGGAAATTCCCGTGACTTGTAATGATGTTATGGGCAAGAAAATGTACTTACTAGGTGGTGGTTATTTCCGTATTTCCCCTTACTGGTTGATTGAATCGGGAATTAAGCAATTAAATAAGCAAGATAAACCCGCCATGATCTATTTGCACCCTAGAGAGTTTGACCCCTTACAGCCTCGTTTAGAAATGAGTAAGAAGCGCACATTTATGAGTTACGTCAATCTTCATAAAACAGAAGGCAAACTGGAGAAAGTTTTAGATAATTTCCAGTTTAATTCGATTGAAAATATTTGGCGGTTATCTTCAGAAGTTGAATTGACAGAGTTAAGAGTAGCTTAGTGTTTTTTAGTAACTATTTTGTATTAGTAGAATTATCTCGTCGATCGCTTGACGGGATATTCTATTTTTTTGATCGGCATTATTAACCAAAATACTGAATACGATTCTGGCTCCTGTTTTTGTTTTTAAGTATCCTGACAATGTGCTCACTCCGGTTAAGGTTCCAGTTTTACCCTGAAGAGTCAGGGGTTTTGGGGAGTTTTGAAAACGATTTTTTAACGTGCCATTGGCATGAGCGATCGCCAAAGATTCTTGATAAATTTGACCCTCGGGCATTTTGGAGATTTCCGACAAAAGCTTGATGAGCAATTCAGGAGTAATAAGATTATGACGAGATAAGCCCGACCCATCCTTTAAAATATAATGTTCAGAATCAATTCCTAATTGAGTTAGACTAAGTTTAACCGCTTCAGTATCATTATCAGCATTTACTTGTTTACCCAAAATTTTCAGGAGTGCTTCAGCATATAAATTATTGCTATTTTGGTTTATTTCAGCCAATAAAATTGGCAATGGGGGAGATACTATCTGGGTCAGCAATTTGGCTTCGGAGTTTTGACGCTCTTGAGATATCACTTCTGCACTACTCACTCTAATGCCTGATTGGCTTAATAACTGACGAAAAGTTTCCAGGAAATAATTGGCTGGATCGAGAATTGCTAAATCCCAAACATCGGCACCATGATCTACAGGAATTCCCCCAAGTATTTTTAATATTGGTTTGCCTAAAACCCCATCGAGTTCAATATTATAGACTTGATCTGCCGTGGTGGTGACAGCTTCATTAAAGACTTGCCATTGTTGAGCAGCAATCTCATCAGACAAGCTTAAAGTTACTGGTTCGCCAATTCCTTGGGGTATAACTGTCAGAGTAAAAGTATTTTCGTTTAAGATCAAGCTGTTAACCGCCGTGCCATAGTAACTATGAATATCTAACCATTCCCAGGTGGGGTTAAGCTGAAAATTATTAAAGTAACTATCGTCAATGAGCAACTTTTCGATTTGTGTAATTCCCAGTGATTGCAACTGTTGAGCAATATCTTCTAGGTTTTCGGTAGAGATACTAGGGTCGCCTTGGCCTTGAACGATTAAACTCTCTAGGAATGGCGCTTCTCCTGTACTTAAAATGGGGGTTGTAATCCGAAAGTCTGCTCCCAATTCGAGCAGTGCAGCAGCGGTTGTTAAAAGTTTGGCATTAGAAGCAGGAATAAAATACTTCTCGGCATCTACACTATAGAGAATACATTCTGAATCTAGATCTTGGATCACAATTCCCCAACGCGATCGCCTAAACTCGGGACGATTAACAATAGTATCGATAGCAGCAAAATTTTGACGGCAGATCGGGGTTGATTGAGATTTGGCCTCAGGAGCAATTAGCCCCAAAAAGAAAATAGATAAAATATGTAGAACAATATAGCCTTTTTCCATCTGCCGAAAACTATAAAAATGATCAAAATCAAGGTCGCCAGAGCCTACGTAACTTTTATCCTGATCTTTGTCAATCTGGTTGTATTTATTTTGGAAATGCGATCAGGCGGTAGTACAGATTTGCCAACACTCTACAGATTGGGTGCTTTAGTATCAGAAAACATTAAACAGGGAGAATGGTGGCGATTAATAAATGCGAATTTTCTGCATTTTGGATGGTTTCACTTAATTTCCAATATGTTAGCTCTCTTCTTCATCGGTAGTATAGTGGAACTGAGTATTGGTGTCGAACGTTATTTAATAGTTTATCTTTTGAGTGGAACAGGTTCGATGCTCACTTTTGCTCTTTTAGCCAATTATACAGGGCAAGTTCAAGTTGTACTCATGGGGGCCTCTGCGGCTATCATGGGAACAATTGGCACGATGTTGACAACATCCTTAGCAGATTGGCTAGAATATAGGACTTCTCTGAAGGCAAAACGTTTGCAAACAGTAATTTTTGTGGTTGTCTTACAATTTATTCTGGATAACATAATCCCTAACGTCAGTTTTTACAGTCATCTTTTTGGCTTCATTATTGGCTTTGTGGTTAGTCTTATCCTAATGCGATGGAAATTTAGTTTTAAATAATTTAAATCAAGTGAACGAAACTTATCAGGCATATATTAACCGAGTTGCTCAGCTTACCCTTCCTGCCACCTATTCTACTCAGTTACAAACGATTCAGACATCGCCAAAGTTTGTCGATGGTCAAGTAGCTTATTTCCCTGGCTATAGTGTGATTACGCCCACCAGCAACGAAGATCCAACGAATCAAGGTTTTTACTCCCAAGTTCAATTGCTCCAACAACAATTGATAGAACAATTAGAATCGGATTTGATTATTCCTTTGCCCCCAGAAAGTTTTCATCTAACCTTAGCTGATCTAATTTGGGGTGATAGTTATCAACAGGCTGTGACCGAGAATGCTGAGTTTGACGATAAACTAAGATTGCAAATCAATCATAGTTTTCAGCAGTATAAGAATTTGGAACAGAATTTTCATAATGTCCAATGGCAGTTGTGGGGTTTATCTATTAGACCTCGGGCAATTATGGCTTGTTTAGCTCCTAAAGATCAAGCAAGCTATGATGCAATTGTTGCCCTAAGACGCTGTTTATATCAAAATGAAGGCTTGATGGGCTTGGGTATTGAACAGCAATATGATTTCACTGCCCATATTACCTTGGGATATTTTAATCAAATTCCGACTGATTTGAACCGATCACAATTATGTATTATTATCTCTCAAATAGCTGATCGATTGTTAGATGGAGAACCAGCAATTATCAATATACTTAGTGGCGAATTACGTAAATTCGATAATATGGTAAATTACTATCGTCAATCTGATTGGGCAACGATTTCTTTTGCTTAATAGTTATCAGTAATAGAGGGAGAATATAACTGTGGCAGGACATAGTAAATGGGCTAATATTAAAAGACAAAAAGCCAGAGTAGATGCCAAAAAAGGTAAAACTTTTACTCAATTGTCCCGTGCTATTATTGTCGCAGCTCGTAATGGAATTCCCGACCCAGCAGGTAATTTTCAACTACGGACAGCTATTGATAAAGCTAAAGCCGCAGGAATTCCCAACGATAATATAGAAAGGTCTCTAGCAAAAGGGGCTGGTACGTATCAAGAAGATGGTGTCGTTTTTGAAGAGATTCGCTACGAAGGTTACGGGATTGATGGCGTCGCTATTCTAATTGAAGCTTTAACTGACAATCGAAATCGAGCTGCGGCTGATATTCGAGCTGCTTTTAGCAAAAATGGCGGAAATTTGGGGGAAACGGGTTGTGTTAGCTGGATGTTTGAGCAAAAAGGGGTGATTACCTTGGAAGGCGAATTCTCAGAAGATACATTGCTCGAAGTATCTGCCGAAGCTGGGGCCGATAATTATGAAATTATAGAAGCAGAAAATATTCAGATTGCCGAGGTTTTTACTGAAATTGCTAATTTAGAAATTCTTCATCAAACTTTGAAAGCATCGCATTTACCCGTACAAGAAGCCGAGTTACGCTGGATTCCCAATAATACGATTGAGGTTAATGATCCCGAAAAAGAGCGATCGCTAATAAAATTAATTGAGACTTTAGAATCACTTGATGATGTCCAAAATGTGACAGCAAACTATGAGCTCTGTCTTTAGCTAGTCATCCTACTATCTATCAACCAAGAGCAAGAAACCGATAGATCAATACTTATTACTTATTACTTATGAAGTTTATGACGTGATTTTTTTGGTACTTCTCTTGCGCTTAGTTTTCTGAGGTCGTAGCGAGTTTTGCGAAATATCATCGAAAACGGGAATCGTAAAATGGAATTGGCTACCCTGATTTTTTCCTGGGGATTCGGCCCAGATTTTACCGCCCCAACCATTAACAATTTGTCGGCAAATCGCTAATCCTAAACCTGTTCCCCCAGCACTGCGGCGTAGGGAACCTTCTTCCTGATAAAAGCGATCAAAAACAGTTTCTAGAGAACCTGGTTCGATTCCTCGGCCAGTGTCTGATATTGTCACCTCAAGTTTACTGGGACTATTTTTAGCTACTTCAATAGTGATCCGACCATCTTCTTGGGTAAATTTACAGGCATTGTCTAATAATTTCGCCAGAACTTCGACTAACCATTCTCCATCAGCTTGTACTAGGGGCAATTGGTCAGGAACTTTATTTGCGATCGCAGGAATCTTTTGGGAATGAACCCGCGATCGCACATGACTCAGAGATAGGTCAACACATTCGTTCATCGATAAAGGTTCGAGATTCCATTCGACACGTCCACTTTCGAGACGAGAAAGAGTCAAAAAATCCTGGACTAAATTCCTCATTCTCGCAGCATCAGATAGGGCAGTATCCAACATCACCTGACGTAGTTCTTCTGGCATATCGGGTTCTGTTGCCAGACTTTCTAGACAGACTTGAATCGTTGACAACGGAGTACGGAGTTCATGACCTGTAATCGCTACCAAATTAGAACGGGTACGATCCAGGGCAGCTAACTGCTCATTTAGTTCTTCGAGATTAGCATAGGACTCAGCCTGAATCAGAGCGACACCCACTTGAGTTGCGATCGCATCTACTAAAGCTACTTCATCGGGTTTCCAAATAATTGGTTCAGCTTCGCAATGATGTAATTCCATCATTCCTAATAGATGGTCTTGGTAGAGAACAGGAACTAATAACCAAGAAGAAATAGAGCAAGTTTTAACTAAGTTTTGCAGATATTTTCCCGACTCTTGATTGTCAGATTTTTGGCCTAAGCGACTATCTTGTCTGGCATTGTCAATACTCAGAGCTGCCCTCAATTCGACAACCTCTTCAACCAGGGGATTGTTTTTCAGTTGCCAAGTTTTTCCTTTAATAGATTTAATACCTGGACGAGTAAATTCATGATCAATAATAGCGGTAGAAGCTTTTTCATTACAGCGATAAACAATACAGCGACATACTCCTAATCCTTCTCCCAGTTTTTGGACTGCCACCTGCAAGATTTCCTCTGTATCCAGAGATCTTCTAATGGAGTCTGTAACCGAATTGAGCAATTGTTCTCGCTGTTGTTTAATGGCTAAAGATTTATTTGCTTTTAGCAGCTTATATTGGCCCGCTTGGAGATAACTAACCAATCTCTGTACAAAGGGATCGGGATTGTTGTGAATAGAATCCCCTAATTGAGGTGAAGAAGAAGAAGATTCTGTGGGGAAAACCATCAAAGACAAATACTCTTGACGTGCCTGAGCGATTTTCTTGGCTAATTCCGGTCGGTAGATCAGAATTTTTTCTAATAAAATCTCTGCCGCTTTGAGGCTGACATGAGGATCAAAAGTCCAAATCCCCTCGAAACGACGGCTACTATCCATTGCTAAGCTAGCTTTGGTATGAGGTGCGGTAGCTGATTTTTCTTCGCAAACCAGACAACTAATATAGTTTTTTCCGATAACGATCAAATGCCATTCTTGAGCTAGAGAATCGCTAGGCTCAAAGGCAATAGTCTCGTAGATATCAGAATTATTGGTAAAGTCTGCTTCTGGTGCTGCTAAAACATATACCTGATCACTCTTGTTGGCAATCCTTCTGTACCGATGGGCTTCTTGACGATAAAATCGTTCTCTTTGAAAACTCGCAATGACCAGAGGAGCATCAGAACCTGCTAATACTCGATCTTCCATGGCATGAGACAAGGCAGTCAGTGAAGATTTAAAGTACATTTGTGGTCGCCAATCTGGAAAAAACTCTAACAATTGACCGACCACAGATTTTGGTTTGCTCATGAAAAAAGGATTATAAGAAAAATTTCGTGACCTAAGATTTCTGGATTCAACACCAACAACTTAAACAATCTTACATTTTTATTGTGGTTCGATTATTCTCTCTATGACTATCCTACAGAAATTTCGCTATCTTTATTAACCAAATTCAGGTTCTATAAACAATCATTATGGTTTATTCTTCCCAACTAAATTCGAGAAATTACGAATATTGGCGATGAGTAACTATTGATGAGGCATTTTTTTACTGCCAGCTGAATATTTTAATTGATAACTCAAGCTCAATAGTTTTAGCCAAGTACTCGGATATTTTTCTTCCATCCAAGATTGGGAATTGTTTAACCAACCAGGTAGCCAACTGCCCAGCAAAGATTTCCGAACGGCATCAATGCTAAATGCCCAATAAGATCCTAACCAGCGCAAAAGATCCTTACTGCCTGCCATTTGCCAAATCCACCAGAGTAAGGCCGGGTTTTTCCGTGCTGCAATTAAAGCAAGCTTAGTAAATGTAACCCAATCAGCACGATCCTTGATAAAGTTATCGGCTATTTCAGGGTTTTGCTCCTCTAGTAGACCGAAAAAGGTATTAAGCATGGAGTTAATCCGCTGAGGTGGCAGGATTTTATTAGTTGGCACCATCATGCCCTTGGAAAATAACCAAGTAACAGAAATATTACTTTGATAAGCCCGAATCTGGCTCAAATGTTGGGCTGTTAGCAGATCATGTTTGAGGGCTGTATCGAGTAGGCTCGTGAGTCGCTCTAAATTTCTGACTAGGGAGCCAAAACCAGTAAAGATTAAGGGTGACTGGAGAGATGCCGCATCCCCGATCGCGAGGAGACGGTCAAAGGAGACATTGCGATCGCGATCGCTAGTACTAAAATGACCAGGTATATAACCAAAAGTGGCTTTTTTCCAGACCAGCTCTTCCATATTGCAACGACGATATTCTGGCAGAATATTAAAGAAATCTTCGTACATCTCCAACAAAGAACCTGGATTCTCGGGATTAACTTGATGATAGTGGAAAAGATAAAAAGTTAATTCTCCATTACCCGCAGGAAATAATTCCCAAATTAATTGTCTGCCCCGAGATATATCACCGTGGGAATTTAAAACATCTCCATATTGTTCATCCCATACCTCGGGGGCAAAGCCTTTTTCAATCACGGCTCCGACTGTCGGGCAAACACTATCAAAGGTTCTGCTGCCATTAAGTTGCCAAGCAATGGGGGAAGCTGTTCCCATGGCATCCAGCAACAATCTTCCGGTAACTTGTTGCGATTCTTGGTTCTTTAAATTGACTAATTCTACGCTCACCTCTTGATCAGAGATCTCAGCGCGAATAAATTCGGTTTCATCCCAAATTTCGCCTCCTGCTTGCACTAATTTTGCCCCACAGAATTTGAGTAGTTTTTCTGAGTCGATGGCAATATTCAATACTTTAGGCGTATATAACACTGGTGCTTTAAGATGTTCTGGATTGTAAGCATCAAAAAACTTGCTAAACCCATCCTTATATTCTGCGGCAATGACATTTTCAAAATCTTCCGGGGTAAATAAACCTAAATTAATCAGACTCTGAAATTCATCACGGGAAATATTCCACTCCCGATTCATGCGACCAAAAGGTAGTCTTTCTACCAGTAAAACGCGATAACCTTTTTGAGCCATAATCGCTGCATGAATGACACCCAAAGCTCCACCAATATAAATAAGATCGTATTTCTGCTGACTCTGGGGCTCTAGTTGGGTTTTTTTATCATTATTTTTGAAGACCACTTCCTTGGGCTGCTGAGGATTTTTGACCCCTTCGCGCCAGCGTTTTTCCCACCAATAAACACGGTTGAGATCATATTCTCCCTTGGGAAATTTCTGGAAATATTTTACGGTCTGAGGATAGTAGGGAGCTAATGCTTCAAAAATTGATTGTTGATTTAAATTTATTGCTGGTGGTTCTGGGTAGGTTGGGGGGAATACTATTCGGAGATTCTTAACCAAGGAGTTCTTGATTTGAGAAATACCTTTAATTGTTGAGGTTCCCCACTGAAACATTTTGAGATAGGTAGTGCGTTGCACTGTCCAGACAAATATCGATAACTCACTATCGGATTGGGAAGTGAATTGCAGACGAATTCCGTCAGGAGTTATGAGCTTGGTAACATTTTGCGGTTGCCATGTCTGATGTAACCAATTGCGCACAGCATCAATATCAGTGGTCGGAACTTCTATATAGAGGATTTCTTTCATTTTTTAACCTAAAACCTACCACCTAAAACCTAACACCTGTCCTGAACTAAAAAATATCAATATTATCCGAACAATAAATGTTATTTAACTATGAATTATACTATTCCAGCTACCACAGAAGAGATTTTAGCCCTCAGTGATAAGTCCATTAATGAAGATATTATTATTACTGCGATCGCAGGAGTAATTGGCATCGCGAGAAAAAAAGGTCAATCCTTAGAAGATGTGCAACAACAGGTTTTGCAAGATGATTTGATTCTCGATGTCATACAACGTCGTTGGTTAAAAGATTGGATCGCTAAAGCTTGGGAAAGAGTTTGAGGGATGAAGAATAAGGGATGAAGGATGAGGGATAAAGGATAAAGGATGAAGGATGAGGGATGAGGATTTTAGAATCGTTAGGGAAAGACTTCGGCTTCTTTGAGGGTTGGGGCAGATTTGTCTTTGGCAGATAGGATGGGTTCTTCTGGGATTTGCCAGTCAATATTCAGTTCTGGATCATTCCACAGAATCGAACGTTCATATTCTGGAGCATAATAATCAGTGGTTTTATAAAGAAAATCCGCTGTTTCAGAAAGCACAACAAAACCATGGGCAAACCCTGGCGGAACCCAAAACTGTCTTTTGTTTTCAGCACTCAACAAACAGCTTACCCATTGACCAAAAGTAGCGGAGCTTTTTCTGATATCTACTGCCACATCAAGAACTTCTCCTGCTACTACGCGGACTAATTTTCCTTGGGCTTGCTGAATTTGATAATGGAGACCACGGAGCACATTCCTGCGCGATCGCGAGTGATTGTCCTGGACAAACTGAGTTGTAAATCCTGTGGCATCAACAAATTTTTGAGAATTAAAACTTTCCATGAAAAATCCGCGATCGTCGCCAAACACCTTTGGCTCAATAATTACAATATCGGGTATTTTCGTTTTTATGATGTTCATTGATTGGGGAATGGGGAACAGGGAATGGGGAATAGGGAACAGGAAATAGCTATTTTTTCCACGGTAATTTGGTACCCATTTCAGTCAAGGCTGAAAAAACAAGATAGAGGATCAGACAAGCTATTCCTGCTACAAAGGGAACTAGATCATGCTGCATAAATATTAGTCTATTTATATGAAGATTGGTTAATCCTCACTGTACTTGATTTGGAATGTTGTTCAAGAGTTATTCAGGATTTGATCGCGCCAGAGGAGAAATGGAAGTTTTAAGCACAAAATTTCTGGTGTGCTTTGCTATTATTCTTGCTGCACCGAGTCTAATCTTTTGAGACAATAGTGATTCGCCTTAAATTTGCAGGATTTTATTTTTTATGTTCGACAAACTAACCGTACCCACCACAGGCACTAAAGTCACCTTCAAAGATGGCAAACCAATCGTGCCTGATGATCCGATTATTCCTTTTATTCGTGGTGATGGGACAGGAGTAGATATTTGGCCTGCTACCGAGAAAGTTATTGATGCTGCAGTAGCTAAAGCCTATGAGGGAAAACGCAAGATCAACTGGTTTAAAGTCTATGCTGGGGATGAAGCTTGCGAGCAATATGGTACTTTTCAGTATTTGCCCCAAGATACGCTCAAGGCCATAGAAGAATATAAAATTGCAATTAAAGGCCCTTTAACAACACCTGTCGGCGGTGGCATCCGCTCTCTTAATGTCGCCCTCAGACAAATCTTCAATCTCTATGCTTGTGTTCGTCCTAGTCGCTATTATCCAGGAACGCCTTCTCCCCATAAAAATCCCGAAAAACTGGATGTAATTATCTATCGGGAAAATACTGAAGATATTTACCTAGGAATTGAATGGCGCAAAGATGACCCGATTGGGGCAAAATTAATCAACTTACTCAATACAGAATTAATTCCTGCTACTGCTGAACATGGGGACAAACAGATTCCTCTGGATGCGGGCATTGGAATTAAGCCAATCAGTAAAACTGGATCTCAAAGATTGGTAAGAAAAGCCATTGAAAATGCCCTCAGACTACCTAAAGAGAAACAACAGGTTACTTTAGTTCATAAGGGCAATATTATGAAATATACCGAGGGTGCTTTTCGTGATTGGGGTTACGAACTAGCAACAACGGAATTTCGTGAACAATGTGTCACCGAAAAAGAATCTTGGATTATCAGTAATAAAGAAGCTGACCCAGATATTAGCTTGGAAGCCAATGCGCGGAAAATTTCGCCAGGATATGATGCTCTAACGCCGGAGAAACAGAAACAAATTTGCCAAGAAGTAGCCTCTGTAATTGATGAGATTTGGGCAACTCATGGCGACGGCAAATGGCAAGATAAAGTTATGGTCAACGATCGCATTGCCGACAGTATCTTCCAACAAATTCAAACTCGTCCCGATGAATATTCGATTTTGGCAACCATGAATCTTAACGGTGATTATCTCTCCGATGCCGCGGCTGCTATTGTCGGTGGATTGGGCATGAGTCCTGGAGCCAATATTGGAGACAATTGCGCTATTTTTGAGGCTACCCACGGAACTGCTCCCAAACATGCTGGTTTAGATCGAATTAATCCTGGCTCAGTAATGTTATCCGGGGTGATGATGCTGAACTTTATGGGCTGGCAAGAAGCCGCAACCTTAATTCAACAAGGATTGGCCAGTGCGATCGCCGATAGCAAAGTCACCTACGACTTAGCTAGACTAATGGAGCCAGCCGTCGAACCACTAAAATGCTCTGAATTTGCCGATGCTATAGTTAGTTACTTCGCTTGAACATGGAGATAAACTATTGAGTTAACTTAGGGTAATAGGGAATAAGATCATTTGATTTTTCAACTATTTTCTATTGCCCACTAAATAGCATCCATATCATTTTTGGAATATAAAATAATAATGGTTCACTTAATGCCTTATTCAAAGCCTTTTGATATATTCTTTGATAATACTCATTTGGCAGTAACATCAAGATACTGCTGGTATCTGTCAGCTTGTTCACACCAGTAGTAAAATCAACTCTACTTCGATAACCTATGCCTGAATCTGATCTAGATCCAATAGGAGGACGTGACAAACCACGTGACGACGAAAAAATAGGAGGACGTTACCAAGTTGAAGAGGTCCTGAGAGAGACAGGTTTTTGTAAAACTTATCTCGCCAAAGATACTCAGCTTCCTGGGGATCCTTTCTGTGTAGTTAAACAGCTACAACCCAAATCAAGTGAGGAGTTCGTCTTAGAAACTGCTAGGAGATTATTTGATAGTGAAGCAAAATTTCTTTACAAATTAGGTAACCATCCTCAAATCCCTCGTCTTTTGGCACATCTCGAGGTGAATGATCAGTTTTATTTGGTACAAGAATTTATCGAAGGCAAAGATCTAAGCCAAGAAGAGATTGCCGCCAATCCCAAGCCCTGGAATGAAACCGATATTCGACAATTTCTCATAGATGTGCTGGGTATTTTGACTTTTGTTCATCAAAATAATGTCATTCATCGTGACATTAAGCCTTCTAATCTGATTCGCCAATCCGATGGCAAGATAGTTTTGATCGATTTTGGGGCAGTCAAAGAGATTACCAATATAACTCTCACCGAAGGACAATCCAAGTTAAAGGAACTGACTGTCGCCATTGGGACGCCAGGTTATATGCCGATAGAACAGCAAAATGGAGTTCCTAACTTCAATAGTGATATTTATGCTTTGGGAATGACAGCCGTTCATGCGATCACAGGGTTCCATCCAGATCAATTACCTCGTTACGATACAGGGGAGATAAATTGGCAAGACCGAGCAAATTGCAGCCTTGAAATGGCGGCAATTCTCAATAAGATGATTAAAATTTCATCTTACCAACGCTATCAGAATACTAGTGAAGTTCTTGCTGATATTCAACAACTTCCTGGGCAAAAAAAGAACATAATAGACCCCAATGTTAGCCATTCACCTGGCAGCTCGTCAAAGATTAAGAAAATAGTTTTGTTTACAGGGATTTTTGCCATCTTAGGCATTGCTGCTTTCATTCCTAATATTTTGGGCGCGGTTAAAGCTTTAGGTCATTATGAGCGAGGACAACAGCTAACTGAAGCGGGAGACTATGAGAAAGCGATCGCTGAATATAACAAAGCCATTTCAATCAAGCCTAATTTTGCGATCGCCTGGACCAACAGAGGATTTGCCCAAGGAAAGTTGAGCCGACATTTAGATAAGTTTTCCTCCTGTGCTCAAGCAACCAATGTAGCCCCAAATTTTGCTGAAGCGTGGAACTGCAAAGGACTAGCCAGATTTGACCTCAAGCAATACGAACTAGCCTTGCAAGAATATGACCAAGCGATCGCAGTTGATGAAGAATTCTATCGAGGTTGGTTTAATAAAGGTCAAGTATTAATCAAACTAGGTCGGTATGAGGAGGCAATTGCTGCAACCAGAAAAGTACTTGCGATTCAGCCGGATTATTTTTTGGCTTGGACGCAAATATGTAGTGCTTTTTTTGAATTACAGCAATATCAAGATGCTAAGACGAACTGTCAGCAATCCTTGGCTATTAAAAAAGACTATAAGCCAACAATTGAAATGATGAAGAAAATCCAACAAAAACTTCAATAGTCAAGGTAGACCTTGATCTACTGAGCTTATTTCAAATGTTTTGACCCAAAAATCAGATCCAAAATGCTAATAGAGTAGGAAATTGATTGGACTCCTCTTTCATTAGAATCTGTGTCCACTTTGTTCTCTTGCAAATCTTTACTCAAAATCGCGGTTAAAAGACTGTTTGCCGTTTGCACAGGCTTCTCGGTAGGGGAAAGGGTAAATAGAACAGCTTCACAGCCAATCTCAGGATCGTTAGTTGCACAAACTGTAGGTAAGCCCCGTAGTTGATCTGCTCTAAAACTCAAAGTTTGAGATGAGCTAGCAGTTTCGGCATTATATTTTTCTGCCATATATTCATTTAAACTAACAGCTGCATCCTGACAAAGGTCTGTAGGATTAGCATCTAAGGATGCTAGCAAATCTTTGTGCCAATGAAAAATTGGTTTAGAATTGCCATCGAGTTGGGAAACAGTAACCGCAACCCCGTTATCATTAATACAAGCAAAGCTTGCCTCATTGGACGCTCCCGATTCTGCCATGGCGGGGGAAACTGCTGTCGCCATCACTCCTAATATTGTCAAGGAAGATATATGTTTAAGATTCATGACTTACTCCTTAAAATTTTATAGATTAACTACCCTTCGGATCGCTACGCCCTCATATACACACAGTATATATATGTTTAATCATATAACTTATGCCAAGATATGATTCGTCTTATTTATTTTATTTATTGATTTTTGGTTATTCCTTCAAAAAGATTATTATGTAGCGAGTTTCTCTATCTATCTCAATGATTCTATTCTAAGGAATTTTATAATTGTTAACGTTTGAATATGAATAAAAATATTCTTGAAGTACATAATGTTTATGCTGGCTATCTACAGGGTTTGAATATCCTACAGGGTCTTAATTTTCGTATTGCCCCAGGAGAACTAGTGGCAGTCATTGGACCCAATGGCGCTGGAAAATCGACTTTAGCCAAAACAATTTTTGGCTTGTTAACCCCCAATCAAGGCACCATAACATTTAAAGGAGAAAATATTGCCGGCTTAAAATCTAATCAGATTGTTCGTCGGGGAATGTGTTATGTTCCTCAGATAGCTAATGTTTTCAGCGCTCTTTCAGTAGAAGAAAATTTGGAAATGGGGGCATTTATCCGCAATGGGTCTTTAAAAACCCTTAAAGATTCTATTTATGCAATGTTTCCTCGATTGGCTCAAAGAAGTCGTCAAAGGGCAGGCACTCTTTCTGGTGGTGAAAGGCAAATGCTAGCGATGGGAAGAGCTTTAATGCTCGACCCCGAATTACTGATTTTAGATGAACCATCTGCTGCTTTGTCGCCTATGTTGGTCAATGGTGTATTTGAGCAGATCTCAGCCATTAAGGAGACAGGAAAAGCAATTATTTTAGTAGAGCAAAATGCCAAGAAAGCCCTCAAGATGTCTGATCGCGGTTATGTATTGGAAAATGGTTGCGATCGCTTTGAAGGAGTAGGTATTGATTTGCTTCATGATCCTAAAGTCGGGGAATTATACTTGGGGGCAGCTTACAATCAGTGATCATTGGTTCGTCAATCATTGCTTCACAAAATTTTACATAGTTTTATAACTTTGATGAGAAATGCCCAAATCCAGGTATCATATACTATGGCTTATAACATTTAGCTTTCTTAATTAATAATATTTGGTAAATAGCAGGAGACAAAATGGATTTAATGGCGGGTATTTTCAGTGCTTTTGGAAATATTGATTTCAACGTAATTTTCCAATTAACTTGCGTGGCTTTAATTATGATTTCTGGCCCTGTAGTGATTTTCCTTTTAGCATTAAGAGGCGGAGACTTGTAAAGATATATTATTATTCTTTGGTTTTTACCTGATATACCCTTCTCAAATGGGAAGGGTATTTTTATGCCATAACCACAATTTTATCCAAAAAAACGATAGTATGAGCTCATTAAAAACCAAAAATAGCAATAATTACCGTGCTCGATTTAGAACCTATCTTTGAATTTTCCCGTAATAACTGCATTACCATCTGTGCTTTTCTCGTTCCTGCCAATTTATTGACTACTCTACAAACAATGATCTTGGTATTCTTGAATCGCTCAATTCTGAGCATTAGACTGTCTGCTGCGATCGCGATTACATTTGCTTTGACATTATTTTTACATGTTGCCACTTGGTTTGTGATTGGCGTTGTCACTCCAGTTACCTTTATTCTAGGTGCCTTGGGAACTACCTGTATTTTGATTAATCTTTTCACTATTATCTATAGACAACGACTATATTTATTGAGGGAAAAGGTTGCGGGAAATAGCTAACAAAGATTTTCTCCGTAATTGCTCCTTAATACTTAAAGCCTGTGAAGTTCATGTGAGTAGATAAAAAATATTAAGCACAATATATGGATTAAATGAATGCTTTTGTGAAGTGATTGTCAAGATCTCTGATCTTGTGTGATTGCGGTCACTGAAATATCTTTTTAATCTCTTTACTATATACTTATTGAACTTAATTAATTATTAATAATTTAATTTGCTGACAAGTAAAAAGAGCAAGTGATTGCACGTATATGATTAATTAATTCATGTTTTGAGCAAGTATATTTACTAACAATAAAGGGAATAATTATGAAAACTTTATCTTATGCTTTGGCGACATTAGCTGTTATTAGTTTAAGTTTACTACCTGCTAATGCAGTGGAAGAGGTTGTTAAAAATAATGCAGTAACTACCGATACAACCGAGCAAATAAAGCAATCTACTCAACCAGGACAAGGCTGCTGTTGGGTTTTCTTTTATGGATGTTTATGTGGCTAAGATTACAAGCTAAAATAAGTCAGAATTTATCATATTAATATTGAGAGGGCTATTTGATTAATGGCTCTTTCTTTTTTGTTTAATTTACTTTGAGGGTTATAGTTTAAAAAAAACTAGGCTAGCATTGCTACATAAATATTCTCAATATACTTAGTGATGCTAGCTTCTCGGGTTTTAACTTATAGAGTAGAGCAAACTTTAACTACTACTATTTTAAGTGTTCACTTACTTGGCTTTGCTGGGGACTCTGTTCTTGCTCAAGTAGTTCCTGATGGTACACTGGACACTCAAGTTAATTTAATTGATGGACAACATAGGATCACAGGTGGCATAGAATCGGGAACAAATCTTTTTCATAGCTTCGAGATATTTTCTCCTAATACAGATGTTACCTACTTTGAGAACAACAGCAACATTCAAAATATTTTTACCCGTGTAACAGGGGGTTCTGCTTCCTTAATAGACGGGCTAATTAAAGTCAATGATAATGCAAGTTTATTTATTCTCAATCCTGCTGGCATTATCTTCGGTCAGAATACACAGTTAGATATTGGCGGTTCATTTGTCACGACAACGGCTGAATCAATTATTTTTGCAAACGGGACAAAGTTTGGAGCTCAACTCGACCAGACTTCGGCATTATTAACAGTTAATATTCCCATTGGATTGCAATATGGGAATGCTCCAGGAAGCATTTCTAGTAATAATACTGAACCTATCACCCTAGATTTTTCTCCTGAAAATAATATTTCTCCTGGAAAGACAATAGCTTTTCTAGGTGGCAATGTTGACCTAAAAAATATATCTATTAGGGCTTCATCTGGGAATGTAGAAATTGGCAGCGTAGCGCAGGGTGGAATAGTTGGTTTATCTTCTGTTAGCAATGGATGGAAATTTGATTATAAGGATGTTGATAATTTTAATGATATTCAAATTTCCCAATCTGACATCAATACCAGTGGAAAATCAGGGACTATAATCTTGCGAGGGAAAAATATATTTGCTACCAGCTCTTTGCTTACAAATACAGATAGCGACATCGGGATAGTCTCTCTCGCGGCAAATGACTATATTGATTTAGATGACAGTCGTCTATTTACAGGCGATTTGTTGCCATCGGGGCAGGAAAGCAATGAAACTCTAGCTTCCTCTAATGCTCCAGTCACAACATTAGGAGGCGACATAATAGTTTCGGCAAAAGATATTGAAATACGGAATGGGACAGTAATCTCGGCCAATAATTTTAGTGGTCAGCTGGGAAGTAATATTACAATCAAGGCGAGCAAATCTGTAGGCTTATTTGGTTTCAATGATAGCTTTCCTTCTCTAGTTTTGTCTATTGTTGGTCAGACGGGAGCGCAAGGGGGAGTCATTAATATTGAGACAGATCAATTAGTCGTCAAAGACGGCGCAAGAATAGATTCTCGTAGCTTTGGAACAGGTAAGGCAGGAAATATAAATGTTGAGGCTAGAGAGTCGATATTGATATCTGGCACCAGTTTTAGCAATAATGCAGAACAAATATTGAATAGTGGGTTACTCGCTTCTGCCGGGGTTGAAAATTCGTCAAACCCAAATTTAGGAGAAAATGACAGCGTTGGAGAAAGTGGCAGAGTTAATGTTAATACACCTCAATTATCTATCGAAGATGGAGGTGAAATCTCCGTCAGTAATTTTGGTGAAAAAGATGCGGGAAATCTGACAATTAATGCAAAACAATTACTCTTAACTGGTGATGGTCAAATTATTGCTAAAACTGCTTCTGGTAACGGGGGTTCAATTAATATTAATAGCAATGAACTTATCCTCAGAGATCAAGCTTCTATTTCTGCTACAGCTGATTTTAAAGGTGAAGGCAATGATGGGAATGGAGGAAATATAAATATCACAGCAGATAACATAGTCTTGTTTGATGAAAGTACTATTAGTGCAAATGCTAATTTGGGTAGTGGCGGGAATATTACAATTACAACGCAAAGTTTGTTGACTCAAGATAATCCTGAAGATGTAATCACCGCTAGCTCCAAAGTTAAGGGTCTTGAAGGAATAGTTACAATAAAGACACCTGACACTAACTCTAAACTTGAGACAACGCAGCAAAGACGATCGCCCCTCGCAGGAGAAGAAGCCATTTACACAGGCTGTAGTTTGGGTACAGATTTTTCAGCTAATAAGTTTAGTTATATTGGTCGCGGAGGCATCAGGAAAGGCCCATTTGATCCTCTAGAGACCACAACAGTCATTGCAGATCTTGGTGTTGAAGACTCGGAAGCACCAGTTGCGGAGCTTAATTCAAGGAAGATTCCTCAAACCACCAAAATAGAAGAGGAGCCTGCCTCGTCAATCACCGAGGCCACTGCCTGGGTTGTCAATGAGCAGGGAAATGTCGAGTTAATTGCCCAAGCCTCTAATAATGCATTGTCTTCTGGATGTTTATTCAAATAGCAAGATACCCTCTAAAATTAGCGTAATGCCTGAATCACCTGACGTTTATAGTCAATAAACTCTGTGGTGAGCTTAATATCAAGATGACGTTGCTCAGGTAACTCTATGGAGATTTCCGATTTAATCCTGCCTGGATGGGCTGACATCACATAAATTTTTTGAGAGAGAAAGATAGCCTCTTCCACATCATGGGTAATCATCAGCAAGGTAATATGGGTTTTATCCCACAAATCGCGTAGAAATTCTTGCATTTGCTCTTTTGTTTGGGAATCTAAGGCACCAAAGGGCTCGTCCAACAGCAATATTTCAGGTTGATTGGCTAGCGCCCGCGCGATCGCAACTCGTTGTTTCATTCCCCCAGAAAGCTGTTTGGGATATACCTGGGCAAATTGACTTAAACCAATAATTTCTAGATAATAGCGAACAATTTCTTTCTGCTGGGCTCGGGGGATTTTTTTGAGCTTAAGGCCAAAGGCAATATTATCAGCAACGCTTAACCAGGGAAACAGAGTATAGTTCTGAAATACCATGCCGCGATCAGCACCAGGGCCCAATAATTCCTGCCCATTGATCATGACCTGACCCTCAGAAGCAGGCAATAAACCAGCAATAATATTGAGCAAAGTGGATTTCCCGCAGCCCGAGGCTCCGACAATACAAGCAAATTCATTGGGATAAATATTGAGATTAATGCGATCTAAAACTAAAAGTGGCTGAGTTTTATTCCCTTGCTTTTTGCTGATAAAAGTATTGGCAAAAGTTTTGGAAAGATTGAGAACTTCTAATTTCGGCTGCACAAAATCCGATTCTCTAATAATCTGACCAGGATAAACATTATTACATGGAGGCTTCATCTTTAATGAGCTCTAGATATCGATTGGATCTCAGCTGCAATCTGCTGAGTAACGCCTGTTTGATTCAGAAATATTTGACTGTTAATTAAAGAATTACGCTGTAGATATTTCATAGCTTTTAGTGCTGCCCAATGAGCATCCCAATCTGAACCAGCACAACAATCTTCAATGACATAAAAGTTGTAATCTTTTTGGTGAGCATCTGCAACGGTGTAATGCACACAAACATTAGTCATGGTGCCCATAATTATTAAAGTGTCTACCTTTAACCCTCTGAGCAAAATTTCTAAATCTGTGCCAAAAAAGCTACTGTAGCGTCTTTTTGCGATCGCATATTCCCCATCACGGGGATATAGTTCGGGATGAAAATCTGTCCCTGCCCAGTTTTCTAAACAATGAACTGGTTCTACACCATCGAGTTCTCTTCCAAAATCCACCATTTCTTTGCGATGCACTTCTTGAGTATGGATAATTGGTAACCCGATCGTTCGTGCTGCCGCTAACACCTGTTTAGCTTTGGGTAAAACTGCTTCGGTGCCCACTATCTGCAATGCTCCACCATCGAACACATCGGCCTGAAAATCTATAATCAGTAGGGCTGTGCGATCGCAATCAAGATTAAAATTCATTGTAATTCTCAACTATATGGTGATCAACTATCAATTTTTCGGTAACTATAACTATTTTATTATTAATCGGCATCCGACAAATATGTAAATAAAATTATTTTTTGTGAATTTGTCAACGGTAATAATACGGAAATCATTCTTCTGCCCAGGGCAAGGCCAGCTTAGCGAATAGCTTAAAACTGTAATCTAAGAGCAAACCGATAAGACCGATAATTACAATGCAGAAGAGCACTTTATCTGTATTCAAAAATCTCTGTGAATAAATGATTTTAAAGCCTAGTCCATTTTGAGCTGCAATTAATTCAGAAATTACCAGAAAATTCCAAGCCGCCGCCACATTAACTCTGAGGGTATCAATGACACTGGGAATAACCGCAGGGAAAATTACCCGAAACACCAAATGAAACCGATTTGCTCCCAGAGTATAGGCTGTATTGAGCATTTCATTAGGAATAAATTTCACCGCATCGGCAATCATGGTCGCATTATAAAAAACAATCCCCAGAAAAATAATCAAGATCTTGGATAGTTCTCCTAACCCAGCCCAGAGAACAATTAGTGGCATAAAAGCTGCGATCGGCATATAACGCACTACGCCAACAATAGAGCCGAACAGACTTTCCATACTATCAAAAGTCCCCATCGCGATGCCCAAAGGAATACCCACGATCGCAGCTACTAAAAAACCCGCTAAAACTCGGGAAGAGCTGGCAACAATATCAAGCAGCAGCTCTTCTGCTCTAAACATCTCAATTCCTGCTGCCAAAACTGCCGTGGGAGTTGGCAAAAACTGGGGATTAACTAATTCGTTATAGCTAAGTAGAGACCAAATAGTTAACGGGATAATGAGGGCGACGATGGTAAGTAACAATTTTAGCCAAGCGGGAAATTCCTGACGAATACTCCAAAAAACCGAGGGTTTAATCATTTAATATTTAACATTTAACATTAATTTTCGCTTAGGGAAATAGGGATGTAGGGAAATAGGGAAATAGGGAAATCTAGTGGAGGTTGGCGTAAATAAGCTATTTATCAACGAAGAGCAAAAAGCTAATGTATCAAGACTTATTACTTCCGCGCAGCGGCACTAGCTATTATAATCCCCCAAATCCCTAAAACCCCAAGTCCCAACCTGTTCAGTTTTTAAATTCAATCTTTAAACTAGAAGTATTGAACCATTACCCATTTCACCGTAGAACCTTCTGCCTTCTGCCCTCTGCCCTCTGCCCTCTGCCTTCACCTTATAAATTTCGGCTCGATAAATGATGCCATATCAGGAACTGTTTTAATTTGTCCTTGGGAAACTAAAAATTCTGCCATGGCATTCAGTGGTTTCAGGATATAAAGATCGCTATTCGGATTTGCTAGCATTTCTAAATTAGTCTCTAGATCGGGCAATTCAATACCTTCCAAATCGGCAGCTAGAGCTTCGGGTGTAATCTCTAACTTGCCAGCAGCGATCGCGATCGCTTCGTCTCGATTAGTTTCCAAAAAATCTAGAGCTTTCACAATGGCCTTGACAAATGCAGTGACCGCCTCGGGATTAGCGTCAATATACTTGCTATCAAAAGTATAAAAATCGGTGATTGCCGTGGGCATTTTCGAGGAATCGTAAATAATTCTGCCATCGGGTTGTGCTTCGTTGGCTTGGGACAAAAATGGTGCATAGGTGCTAGCAATCTCAACATTGCCCGCTTGATAAGCTGCGGCTGCTGTTGAAGCATCGGCATTAATAATAGTAATATCATTACCCGTCAATCCCACCTCTTTGAGCACTTGCAGCAGGAAAAAATGACCAACTCCACCCTGTTCGGCCGCTACTTTCTTACCCTTAAAATCAGCCAGAGAAGTAATACTATTGCGAGCTAAAATACCATCTCCCCCAGCTGAATTATCTTGTACCAAAACAATTTTGTAGTCTTTCCCTTTATCTGCGAGGACGACAGCTTCTGATGTGACACAAGAAATACAACCATCAATACGATTTGCTAAAAACGCTGAAACATAATCAGTATTGGCTCCAAAAATTTGTAGCTTAACCTCAAGATTTTCATCAGCAAAAAAGCCTTTTTCCTGGGCAATGTAAAAAGGAGTTAAACCAATCCAAGTTACTCCTCCCAAGGTCATTTTCATCTGAGAAGAGGATTGAGCAACAACTGGATTTTGGCCATGTAAAATCATTCCCCCTGCAACTCCAGCCAGAAATTTAATTGCTGTTCGTCGAGAGAATAACCATGAGTTATTATTGTAAGTCATAAAAAATTTAAGATTGCTTCTCGATTAGCTAATAGCTAGTTTGAAAGCCTAAAGCTAGGAGCTGAAAGCTTAGAGTTAAAATAGCATGAAGACAATTGTAATTCACATAAGATCTTCTAATATACAATTAGCGTCAATTACAGTGTAGTTTCCATCAAAAAAAACCCTACAGCGATCTTGATAGGCAATCAAAGCAGGAATATTTCCCTGGCGTAAACTAGCGATTACATTTTGAGTAACTGGTTTATGTTGCCTTAGCCATTTATTACCATGAACAGCATCGGGATTGAAACTCGCCGACTCTAATAGCCAAAAACTGATCTTGTACTGGCGAACAAATTCTCTGACTAGTTCGATATCACTACTATACTGAGCTGTGATTAAATCAACTGCTCGTTGACGAAAGAGGCGATAATAACCCATGTGATAGGGAATTGCATATTCTCCACTAACTAAAACCGAACGCTGGGAAAAAGTTGGTAGGTTATCGGCTTCTCGCACAAGTGAGGCAATCATAATATCCTTGGGTTGTTGCTGGAAAAATTCGTATAAAGCCGTGGCACTGCCAGTTCTATATTGGGTGTTGGGAAAATTCTCTTCTAAGCCGGGATAAAATAAAATCGCGATCGCGATCGCTAAACCCAATAAACCAACAAGGAGCTTTTTGCCTATAATCCAAATATTCATGGCGTTTCCAGGTGTTACTCGTTGCAATTCTCGCCAGAGAACATCTAAAATTGCGGTCAAAACGATTCCTGCTGCGATCACCAAAATAATGCGAAAACTATATCCCGTGTAGCGACTGGGAAGATGCAACTTAAAAAGTACTGCATGAGCTAGGGCAAACATGACCACTGAAACAATAATCAAATGCAGTAATAACTTAACTTGCTTGGTTAGCTGCTTGAGCACAGGAAATTTACCCTGAAAATTCATCAGAATAGGGAACAAAAATCCCAACCTTACAGTTTCTGGTGAGTACAAGGAACGCGGGAACAAGCCACTTCGACCGCCGCCGAAAATATAGTCCCAGAAATGAGCCTTAAAAAATTTGGCTCGACCTTTGTCATAAAAATCTGGTAATGCCAAAGCTTCGGCACGGGTGATTGTGGGGCCAAATTCTGAGACATGGAGCGCATAGGGTAGCATCACGACAAAAGCGACTGCTAAGCCAACACCACAAAAATAGTAGTTCTGGCGATCGCGGATTAATCTGGGACCCATTCCTTGCCAAGTGAATAGTTGTAGAACCAGCATTCCCGATGCCAAAAAGACGCATTGGGGATAAAACAAGCCGAGAAGGGCGATCGCGATCGCGCAGGGAATTAAAGAACGTTTAGCCAAATAATAGAGAAAGGCTAGTAAAAAAGGATAAACGAAAGCTCTAGGAGTCCCAGAGATCATGTCATCCTTCATCCAGAGAGCTTGATTGAGCAAGACACTAGTAATAAAGCAGCCTAAGGGCAGGGGCAAAATCTGTTTACAGAACAAGAAACCGTACCAACTAGCAATCAAACCAATGACTGGTGGCAGCAGCTTATTGAACACCAGCGGATGAATTCCCACTGTGGCTGCTAGCTTATAGAGACTGGTATAGCCAACAGGAGCTACGGATTGAAAATAATCGGCAATCAAATCATTGGGAAACAATTGTGGATCTAGATAACGCAACATCCAAAAAACATGCTGTCGCGCATCGTCTTGCACAATCCAGGCACTACTAAAACCTTCTCGAAGAGCCAAGTAACCACAAAAAAGCGTAAAACCCAAACTGAGACTTAACCAAAAATTCCATACTTGCGAGTTTTTCGTTGGAGAAAACAGTTTTTGTAGCATTAATTCATTAGGTAGTAGGTAAGAGGTTTCAACTGATAACTGATAACTGATCAGACTGTTAACTGATTATAAAAATAGTTGCAAATTGTAACTTGGCATCTGTACCAATGAACACCAATAGTAGGCTGCTAATGTGTTGATAATGTGATTGCCTTATCACCAGTCTCTTCAGTTTAGGTTTTCCCTAACACCTAACACCTAACACCTAACCCCTAACACCTAACCCCTAACACCTACCTGCACACCCACTTATGTCTCATCCTTTGTATGTCGCGTTTATCTGGCATCAACATCAGCCCCTATACAAATCTCGTCAAGCAAACTCAGATTCTTTAGAGCAATATCGCCTGCCTTGGGTAAGACTTCATGGGACAAAAGATTATTTGGATTTGATTTTAATCTTAGAACGCTATCCCAAATTACACCAGACAGTGAATCTAGTGCCCTCACTGATGTTGCAGTTGGAAGATTATGCAGCAGGCAAGGCGATCGATCCCTATTTGGAATTGGCATTAACTCCAGAAGGGAATTTAACCTCAGAGCAAAAGCAATATATTATTAAGCATTTTTTTGATGGTCATTATCACACTTTAGTAGAACCCCATCCTCGCTACAACGAGTTATATCAACAAAGACAAGAATCAGGACATAATTGGTGTTTAGCAAATTGGTCGCGACAGGATTATAGTGATTTGCTCGCTTGGCATAATTTAGCTTGGATTGATCCTATATTCTGGGATGATCCTGAGATTGCGCGTTGGTTAGAAAGAGGTCGGAATTTCACCTTGGGCGATCGCGAAAAGATCTATGCGAAACAAAGAGAGATTATTGCCCGCATCATTCCCCAACATAAAAAGATGCAAAAAGCCGGGCAGTTAGAAGTTACCACCACTCCCTATACCCATCCAATTTTGCCCTTGCTCCATGATACTAATGCCGGAAGAGTCGCCGTCCCGAAAATGAGCTTGCCGAAAACCCGTTTTCAATGGCAAGAAGATATTCCCCGCCATTTGGAAAAAGCTTGGGATATGTACCGCGATCGCTTTGACTGTGAGCCAAGGGGTTTATGGCCTTCGGAACAATCGGTTAGTCCTGAGATTTTGCCCTATATTTCAAAGCAAGGATTTAAATGGATCTGCTCTGATGAAGCTGTATTGGGTTGGAGCCTTCAACATTTTTTCCATCGTGATGAAGCGGGAAATGTTTGTGAACCAGAACTGATGTATCGTCCCTATCGGCTCGAAACTCCTGATGGGGATTTGGCGATCGTGTTCCGAGATCACCGCCTATCTGATTTGATCGGCTTTACCTATGGCAATATGAATCCTCGTCATGCTGCTGCTGATTTGATTGGACATTTAGAAGCAATATCTCGTAGCTTGGCCTATCAACAAACAAATCCCGATGCTTCTCTAGAAGAGCCTTGGCTAGTAACGATCGCCCTTGATGGGGAAAACTGTTGGGAATATTATCAAAAAGATGGTCTGCCATTTTTGGATTCCCTCTACCAAAAACTGAGCAAAGACGATGATATTCAATTAGTTACTGTAGATGAATTTATTACCAAGTTTCCGCCCAAAGAAACTATTCCTACAGCAAAATTACATAGCGGCTCTTGGGTAGATGGCAATTTCACCACTTGGATTGGCGATTCGGTGAAAAATCGTGCTTGGGATTTGTTGTCAGCCGCGAGAGAAACCGTAGCCAGACATCCTGAAGCAACGGAGGAGAATAATCCTGAAGTTTGGGAAGCCCTATATGCGGCTGAGGGTTCCGATTGGTTTTGGTGGTTCGGCGAAGGTCATTCTTCCAGTCATGATGAGATGTTTGACAGTTTATTCCGTGAACATCTTTGTGCCATTTATCAAGCTTTGAATGAGCCGATTCCCCCCGAACTGGAAAAAGCCGTTGAACGACATGACAAAAAAGGCGATCGCTTTCCCCAGGGTTTTATCCATCCCATTATCGATGGCATCGGGGATGAACAGGATTGGGATCGCGCAGGCATGATCGAGATTGGTGGCGCGAGGGGAACCATGCATCGCAGCAGTGTGGTGCAAAAGATTTTCTATGGTTGGGATCATCTCAATTTTTATTTTCGTTTAGACTTCAAGGCTGGTTCCGAGTTGGGAACCGATATTCCTGGGGAATTACATTTGCTTTGGTACTATCCGGGTATTCAAATGTACAATAGCCCAGTTCCTTTGGGAGAGATTCCTCAAGAATCTCCTTTAGATTATTATTTCCATCATCATCTCTGTATTAACTTACTTACTGAATCTGTTTGGCTAGAAGAAGCGGAAGCAGAATGCCGTTGGCATATTCGAGCTTGTCGAGCGGATGTGATGTACGATAAATGCTTAGAAATTTCTGTTCCCTGGGGAGATTTGCACATAGAGCCGGATACTTCTTTGGAAGTTTTAGCTATCTTTGGCGATCATGGGAAGTATCGCAGTTATGTTCCAGAGGATAAGTTTATTCAGTTGCAAGCACCATAATTGACATACTCCCCGACCTAAAGATACGAGGATTCTGGGATCAAACAGCAATAGCGCTCAAACGCTAACTTTTCTTCCCCAGAGCTTTTTCATTCCATTAAGATTTAAGTCTTCAAAAAAATTTAAAAAGCGTCAAGAAAAAATCAGTTATCAGTTATCAGTTATCAGGAAATTAACAAGCTAGAGTTTATGTTTGTTATGAATAAGTAGGCGCGATCGCTTTTAAATGCGTTACAAAATGCGATCGCTCTTGGTGAAATAGTTCAATTTAGTAAGACAAATATTTCACCTTATTCACACTTTTTAGCCAAATACTCCAAGAAAGAATTAACGCCAAGCAACCTTATCCCAAAAGCTTCCATCGCTGTTCTTAACGCCTCATCAGCCCGTAGATCGTCATCCCCAGAAACAATCACATCTGCCTTACTATCAATTGCCATAGCGAGCACGGGTAAGTCTTTGGGATCTAGACAATTAGGCGGAACTGTTTCTAAATCAATCCATATTGCTCTATACTGTAACTGTTTTTCCAGACGCATCGCTTGACTGGCTTCGATTCTTGCTCTTAATCGAGGGCGATTCCAAACTAGATGGAGTTCTTCTATTAGGGGTTGACTCACCACCAACTGGAATTTTTCCTCATTAAATGCTTCCAAAATAGGCAATGTAACTCGCCCTTTTAACAAAATGCGAATCCAAATGTTTGTATCGATAACAGCTCGACACCTCATGCCTTGAGGGATTGCTGACGTACAGCCTTAATTTCAGCTATGATGTCATCTTCCGTAATGTCATCCACAGGGGGTTGAGCATACATTTCTTTAATTAACGCTGCCAGATCTGAACGCAAATCTACTTGAACCAAAGCTCTAGCAACCTGCGCTCGTTCTTCTGGGGGCAATTGTTGCACAGTAACAATAAGCTGATCTAGAGTGATGGGAATGGATATCATGTCAGCGTTCCAATTAAGTTTTTTAATTTTAACATGTTGTTCAACATGATGAATCTAATAGAATTATCGTGAATTAACTCACTGAAAATAGGATTAGACAAAATCGGTTTCATCAATATCTATCGCATCTATTCCAGTCAAAGTAGCTAAAGTTTGAGGACCAGAACTAGCAGTATTTTCGATAATGTCAGTATCTGAGCCATTTTGGCTAATTGTGAGATTGCCAAAGATTAAGCCACCAGTAAGCAGCAAGCGATCAAAACCATCCTGGAAATCAGTAATAATATCTTGGTCAGCAGTGTCACCAGAAACTAAAGCAAAGCGATCATTACCAAATCCCCCAGCTAAACTATCAAAACCAAGACCACCAAACAAGAGATCATCATTGTTTTGACCCAAAAGCGTATCATCACCAGATCCCCCATAGAGAGTATCATTACCATCCTGACCAAAGAGACTGTCATTATTCTCTTGTCCAAACAAGAGATCTGCTTCATCTTGACCTAACAGAGTATCATTCCCAGCCCCACCTTCGAGAGTATCACTGCCTGCATCGCCGTGTAAGCTGTCATTATCATTGCCTCCTGCGATAATATCATTACCATTTCCGCCTTTGAGAGTATCATTGCCGTTGTCTCCAGCTAGACTGTCATTATCATTCAGACCTCGCAAACTATCGTTGCCTTCTCCACCTTTGAGAGTATCATTACCAGAACTACCCCCGAGAGTGTCATTGCCCCCTTGACCAAGAAGGACATCGTGGCCAGAATTTCCTTGAAGCACATCATCCCCAGGCCCACCAATCAAACTATCATCATCATTTCCCCCATCGAGAGTGTCGTTACCAGCTTCCCCGTTGAGAGTGTCATTGCCATCGAGTCCTGTTATGGTGTCATCTCCATCTGAACCCCAAATGCTATCATCCTTAGCGGTACCAAGGAACAGATCATCTATGGTGTTATCATCATCCACTCCATCAATGACAATTTTGACTGTGCCATGAGCAATTTCACCATTACTATCAACTAGTTTGTAGCCAAAGCTATCGGTGGCAAATTCTCCTGGTTCGAGGAATTCAAATTGACCATTAGGATCATAGTCAAAGGTGCCATTGCCATTATCAGTAACCAATCCCAAAGTTGATGTGGTATCTATGCTCTCTAAACTGAAACTATCATCTTCGGGGTCACTGTCATTGGCAAGGACATTATCGGTCGTGAAGGGAGTATCTTCATCGGTGCTGAATTTGTCATCGGTGGCAATGGGAGCATCATTAATGCCATTAATCGTGATAGTTACTGTGGCGGTATCGGTAGAAGTGCCATCGCTGATGGTATAGGTAAAGGTATCGGTGGCAGTTTCTCCATCAGTTAGGGAATCAAAACGGCCATCGGGGTCGTAGTTAAAGGTGCCATCCCCATTATTGAGTACCAGACCGAGGGTGGAACTAGTATCAATACTAGTAATAGAAAGGGTATCTCCATCGGCATCAGTATCGTTAAACAGGACGCTGCTAGTGTTGAAGGGAGTATCTTCATCAGTGTTGAAATCTCTGCCAAACACCACATAGCTCTCTCCAGCATTACTATTGGCTCCAGATGCGCCAATAATCAGATCAGCGGTGCCATCCCCATTGACATCGAACGCGCTACTTACCGAAATGCCTGAACGATCACCCGCAGAAATGCCATTGAGAACAAAACCATTACTGCCATCAAGAGCTGATAATTCGATTGCCGAGCTGGGATTGCTGCTGCCGAATACCACATAGCTCTCTCCGGCATCACTATTAGCTCTATTTGCTCCAATAATCAGGTCAGCTAGTCCATCCCCATTGAGATCTCCGGAATTGCTTACCACATTGCCTGATTGATCACCAATATCAATACCATTAAGGACAAAACCATTGCTGCCATTGAGGGCGGATAATTCGATTGCCGAGCTGGGATTGCTACTGCCGAATACTACATAGCTCTCTCCAGTACCACCATTGCCTCCAGGTGCCCCAATAATCAAGTCAGCTAGTCCATCCCCATTGACATCCCCAGCGTTACTTACAGATCTGCCTGAACGATCATCAGGATCAATGCCGTTAAGGACAAAACCATTGCTGCCATCGAGGGCAGATAATTCGATTGCCGAGCTGGGATTGCTACTGCCGAATACTACATAGCTCTCTCCAGTACCACCATTAGCTCTATTTGCCCCAATAATCAAGTCAGCTAGTCCATCCCCATTGACATCCCCAGCGCTACTTACAGATCTGCCTGAATTATCATCCGCAGTAATACCTTTGAGGACAAAACCATTGTTGCCATCGAGAGCGGATAATTCGATTGCCGAGCTGGGATTGCTACTGCCGAATACTACATAGCTCTCTCCGGTACCACCATTACCTCCAGGTGCCCCAATAATCAGGTCAGCTAGTCCATCCCCATTGACATCCCCGGCGTTACTTACGGTCGTGCCTGAATTATCATCCGCAGTAATACCTTTGAGAACAAAACCATTG
>NZ_ALVZ01000183.1 GCF_000332055.1 Xenococcus sp. PCC 7305
CCACTTATGTGGAGTTAGATCTCTACAACATTACTTTTGGTGATGATGCGGATCTTTACTTATATCAGGATGACGGCGATTTCTTGTTCGAGTCGAATCAAGACTTTTTTATAGAATCATCTCGTCTTGCAGGCAATGCTAATGACTCAATTAGTGAGTTCTTAGGTTCGGGAAACTATTTTGCACAAGTTGAGCGTTATGCTCCTGGAAGCTCCGGTAGTTTGGACTACACGATAGACATTTATTCCACATCTGGTCTTTCCGACGGTGTTGTCAGGGTTCAAAGCATTGCGCCTATAGCTGGCGTTGCTGATGATACATTCCCATTTTTCCTTTGATGAATTTTCTTATGCGTCTAGCATGAACCGAAAACCTTTTTAATCTTAATAAGTAAAAGCTTCTAGATTCGTCACAAATCAATACTTTTAAATCTTCGACGAAATAATAAGCTTATTAAAGCTTAATCTGCACTAGACGCTCTGTACATGATCACATGACTTGGTGTAATTCAAAAATCAAATGGATTTCAATCTTCAATAATTATGAACAGATTAACAGGAAACATTGTTTTATTTTGTCAATTCGTTTTCTTTTTGGGTTACTTTTCCAACAGGCTTATTCTTCCAAGTTCTGCCCAGATTTCTCCAGATGGCTCAACATCAACAATAGTTGAGGCTGATGGCAATAGTTTTACTATTAATAATGGTGAACAAGCTGCAAATAATCTTTTTCATAGTTTTCAAGCCTTTTCTGTCCCTACTAGAGGAGAAGCCTTTTTTAATAATGATATCAATATAACCAATATATTTTCTAGAGTTACGGGAGGCAATATTTCCAATATTGATGGTTTGATTCGCACTAATGGTGCGGCTAACTTATTTTTAGTTAACCCTGCGGGAATTATTTTTGGAGAAAATGCCAGCTTAAATATTGGTGGCTCCTTTTATAGCAGTACAGCAGATAGTATTGTGTTTGATGATGGAGAATTCAGTGCCTTCGATTCTGCTGAACCTGCTCTATTAATAATTAATGCGCCCATCGGTTTAAACTTCCGAGATAATCCTACAGATATTCAAGTACAAGGGGCAAATTTAGCAGTTCCCTCAGGTCGAACTTTAGCTTTGATTGGAGGCAATATCAATATTAATGGAGGTTCTTTAACTGCTCCTGGCGGTCAAATTGAACTCGGCTCATTAACGGGTACGGGAACGGTCAATTTCGTTGAGAATTTGAATTTAAATCTTCAAAATATAGCGCGAGGAGACATATTTATCAGTAATAGTGCTTTTCTTAACACTGGTTCCGATAATGGGGGCACGATTTCTTTTCAGGCTAAAGATTTAACTATTGCAAACGCAGCTCTTTTTTCTGGAATACCACCAGGTTCAGGAGTGTCAGAATCCCAGGGGGGCAATATTGAGATTGAGACTACAGAATCTGTTGCTGTGCTTGATGGTGGTCGGCTGAATTCTAGTAGCTTTGGCACAGGAAATGCTGGAAATATTACCATTGATGCAGCAAATAATGTGACCATCGATAACAGTCAACTAGATGCTAATAGCTTTCAATTGGGAAATGCTGGGAATATCATTATTAATTCTTCAAGTAGTGTGACCGTCGATAACCAAACTTTTCTCAGAAGTACTTCTAATAATCCAGGACAAGGGGGCAATATTGATATTTTCTCGGAAAATTTTGTTCTGAACAACGAAAGTTTGATTAGTACAGTAACTACTGGAGATGGACCTGCTGGTGATGTTAGTATTCAAGCTGATTCTCTTTTGCTAGACAATGGAAGTGTTGTTTTAACTGCTGCAACAGGGACAGCAGATTCTGGCGATATTAATGTCGAGGCTGACTCTATTTCTCTAATTAATGGGGGAGAATTATCTAGTGCAACTATAGGAGCAGGAAATGCGGGAAATATTAACGTCAATGCTTCTGATTCAGTAATTTTAGTTGGTACGGCCCCAGTAAAAGTCATAAATGGTTCCCAAGGTGGCTTTTCCAGTGGCTTTTTTTCTAATAGTGATGCCCCAGCAACTGGACAAGGAGGTACAGTTACTGTCACTACAGGTAGATTGGAAGTCTCTGATGGTGCGACTTTGGGCGCGCGAGCTAGAAGTGAAGGTGTAGGTGGCAATATTATTGTTAATGCAAACACTATAGAAATAAATGGTGGTGGTCAAATTGTAACTGCCGCTTTTGCCGATGGTGATGCTGGGAACATTATTTTGAATGTTGCTGAAGAGATTAGTATTTCTGGTAGTGATCCTAATTTTTTTACGAGAAGAGAACAAGTCATAGAATTAGTCAATCAGATTAATACAGGACAAATAGTTGATCCAGAACAAACTATCGATCCGATAAGTCCGGAAAGTGGCGTTTTTGCTAGTACAGGCTCTAACTCTACTGGAAATGCTGGCAGCATTGCTATTAATGGCTTAAGACAAGAAGAAAATAGCGGACAATTATCTTTGCCCCAACTTACTCTTTCCGATAATGGACAAATATCAGTAAATAGTCAGGGGGAGGGCAATGCTGGTAATTTAACTATTACTGCTAACTCTATAGAGGTGACTAACGGTAGTATCACCGCAGCAACTAATATTGGCAACGAGGGCAATATCACTTTAGATATTCTTGATAATGTAATACTTAGGGATAATAGCTTAATATCTGCAAGAGCGCTTAGCGATGCTGACGGTGGCAATATTAATATTAATTCTCAATTTATAATTGCCTTTCCTAATCAATCGTCAGGAAATGGAAGTGATATTGTCGCTGATGCATTAGAAGGGATGGGGGGAGAAATCAAGATTACTGCTGAGTCTCTATTAGGTATTCAAGAACGGACTGCTATTGAGGGAAATGGAACTAATGATATTGATGCTAGTTCCGACTTTGGTTTGGATGGTAACGTCTCTATTACAACTCCTGATACTCATGCTCTGCAAACCGATATTAATTTGCCGAATAATCCGATTAAATCAGAAAAAACTGTTACTCAAGCTTGCCGGAACACTGATCTTAACGAAGACAAGACTAATAATTTAACCATCAAAGGGAAGGGCGGTATTCCTACCCAACCTACCCAACCTTTAGATTCTCATCACATTTTAGTCAATGAACCAACTACTCACCCTATTTCACAAGCCCAAGATTTGGAAATTAGACCAATTAAAACTAGTGTTGGAGATATTTTTCCAGCAAGAGGTATTATCAAAACTGACGATGGCAAGATTATCTTAACTGCCTACCCAATTGATAATATGACGCAAAGAACTCCTAATATTCGTGCTAATTGTGCTAGTTTATAAACAGTAGGTAGAGCTAAACAAGTAATGATTCATTGTAATGGTGAATGAAATACCAGATAGCACCTATATGATTTTCTAAAGATTTAGAAAAAGACAAAGTCTTCCTAACTAAACGAGATACTCTTTGTCTAAGAGTGTTGTCAAACCTTTCAATATAGCTAGTCTTGCCTGTTTCCTTTCCTACAGCTCTATGACGTTTACAAGGGAAAACTGCACCATATGCTGCCCAAAAGTCAGTGTAGGCAACTGCACACTGACGATATACTGGAGGCAATGAATTCCATAACTTTCTAGCAGCTTTCTCATCGCGATCGCCAATATGCACTCCCACAATTTCTCTGGTGTCAGCATCTAATGCTAGCCAAACCCATTGCTTATTGCCTTTTTTATCAACAAATGACCATAATTCATCGCACTGAATAGTTAACTTCCCTTTTTTTTTACGGTTACTAATATTTCTCGCGGAACTAGGGCATATTTTTGGTTAACGTAGGATTGCAACCATCTCTCAGAAGCCTTTGCTACACGAGCAATCCCTGCCAGTGAAATTCGCTCCAAGAGCAATCTATCAATTAATTCCCTTTTTTCTTGGTCAATCACTATCTTGGTCGGATTTTTGACAAACTGCCGCCCACAATCATGGCACTTAAATCTCTGTTTTCCATTGTGAATATGACCATTTTTGACAGTTTTTTCTGAAGAACAATTAGGACAAGTCGGCATTGGCAGAAGTTTCTAAATCTCAGCGATTATTTTATATCATTACTTCTACATGACTACCCAATTAAAATACTCATTTCATATTCAAAGTTTTCCAGCAATATAGGGAAAGCAAATTAAATTGCTCTTAGTATAATACCTCAAAGATTTTAGGCATAAAATCTCAGGATTTGGCGATTTGTATCATCCTTTTTTGACTTCCTGAGCTATTTGCTGATAATTTTTGAATTCAAACTACAGTGATTATCACTCCAACTATTTGTGTCTCTTCGTCGATTAATCGATATGATATTTAGCGGCTCGCAATTATAGAAAATCATTATGGCTAAATATGTATTTGTAACGGGTGGTGTGGTTTCTAGTATTGGGAAAGGTATAGTTGGCGCGAGTTTGGGTAGATTATTGAAATCTCGCAATTATTCCGTCTCAATTCTCAAACTTGATCCTTATATTAATGTTGACCCGGGGACGATGAGTCCTTTCCAACATGGTGAGGTGTTTGTAACTGATGATGGTGCTGAGACGGATCTAGATCTGGGACATTATGAGAGATTTACCGATACTTCAATGTCTCGTCTCAATAGCGTGACTACAGGTTCAATTTATCAATCAGTAATCAATAAGGAACGACGAGGAGACTATCAGGGCGGAACAGTCCAGGTTATTCCTCATATTACGAATGAGATTAAAGAGCGAATTCATCTGGTGGCCGATCAGACAGGCTCAGACATTGTAATCACTGAGATTGGGGGGACAGTCGGGGATATTGAATCTTTGCCTTTTATGGAGGCCATTCGTCAATTCCGTAAAGATGTGGGAAAGAATAATGTGATCTATATGCATGTCACTTTGATTCCTTGGATTCCTGCTGCGGGAGAGATGAAAACTAAGCCCACTCAACATTCAGTTAAGGAATTACGCTCGATTGGGATTCAACCTGATATTTTGGTTTGTCGTAGCGATCGCCCTTTGCAGCCAGGAATTAAGGAGAAAATCTCAGAGTTTTGCGATGTCCCCGTAGAATCAGTAATTACTTCCCGTGATGCTGGCAGCATTTATGAGGTTCCTCTGATTTTGGAACAAGAAGGTTTGGCACAACAAGCTCTAGAGCTTTTACAACTAGAGAAACGCCAACCTAATCTTGCTGAATGGGAGAAACTGGTAGAACAAATGAAAACTCCTCAAACCAAAATTGAGGTAGCGATCGTGGGCAAATATATTCAGTTATCCGATGCTTATCTTTCTGTAGTAGAAGCTTTGGGTCATGCTGCGATCGCCTGTAATAGTGAATTGGTTTTGCATTGGGTTGATGCTGAGGATATTGCGAAGAATGGTGCGGGCAAATATCTCGAAGGAGTTGCCGGCATTCTAGTGCCAGGGGGATTTGGCGTCCGAGGAGTAGATGGCAAAGTTTTGACAATTCAATATGCGAGGGAACAAAAGATTCCTTTTTTGGGTTTGTGTTTGGGAATGCAATGTTCTGTAATCGAATGGGCGAGGAATATGGCTCATCTCGAACGAGCTAATAGTTCAGAATTTGACTCTGAGGCAATTCACCCTGTAATTAATCTTTTACCTGAGCAAAGAGACGTTGTTGATTTGGGAGGTACGATGCGTTTGGGGTTATATCCCTGTCGTCTCAAACCAAATACTTTAGCGTTTTCTCTTTACCAAGAAGAAGTTGTTTATGAGCGCCATCGTCATCGTTATGAGTTTAATAATACCTACCGTAATCAATTCTTAGAAACAGGGTATGAGGTTAGTGGGACTTCCCCCGATGAGCGTTTGGTAGAAATTATTGAATTGAAGGATCATCCTTTCTTTATTGCTACTCAGTTTCACCCCGAATTTCGTTCCCGCCCCAACTCTCCTCACCCTTTGTTTTTAGGTTTAATGAAGGCGATTATTGGATTGGACTCAGAGGAGTAAATTGAGATTCTATGATGTAGACGTTGTGGATGTTTTTTGATTTAAATACCGATAATTACCCTTATCGGTATTTCATTTTCCCCTTGTTATATCTAATGCCTCAGCTTTTTATCCTATATTAAATTCTACTACCACATTTTTTTACATAGCATTTAATATAGAAAAATCACGGAGGTTAAGATACTTAGATGCCATTAAACTAAAATCGAAATCAGTCCGACTTGGTCTATTGTAGTAACTTAATTTAATGTTTAATTCCCAGAAAATATCTCTTTCTATTTTGGGTTTAATTACTGCCATTTATAGCAATATTTTTTGTCTTCCAGCCCAAGCATTTGTGGTTAATTTTAGTAATTTAGATGATCTTGATGATTCTAGCGCTGGAGAGACTTTTCCTCCCAATTCGATAGACGAAGGGAACTTTCAAGACGAAGATATAATGTTCTTCTTTACGGAGCAGACTGGTCTTAATTTAATTTCTGACCTCAGTGTGGATGCTAATGTCTCGGGAACTTTCAATAGGGAAAATGCCAACCCAGGCTTAATTAATGCTGGAACATTGATTGATAGCTATTATTTTTCTTTCGATATACCTAACGACATTACTAATAGTGCTAGCGATGTAATCGAGATAGAATTTTCTCAACCAATTCTAGGCATTATTTTCCTAACTAGTTCTCTCAATAATACTGACTCAGTTTTAGGGAGAACGGGTATTGATTATCCTACAAATTCGAATGTGCTCAGAGGGGTTGAGAGCGATCCTGGGATTACTTGGGATAACGATAACTTGAATTTAAGTGCTCAGCTAAGGGTTAATAACAATAATTCTTTTAAAGTCGATCATTTTCGTGTAGTTACGGCAGCGGATATTCCTTTTGAGTTCTCTCCTACATCAGGATTAATTTTGGTTTTCGGCATTGTTTTTTTATCGAGAATACTCCCAAGAGTCAAACAATGATAAGGCGTCGAATTTTTATTTTTAAATATTTTGTTTCATAATTAGACTTTTGACACAAATGAAATGTGTACAATTTGTTCACAAAACTGGGGTGCAGAGCAGAGTTCTATAGGTTGTGACGGCTATTGAGAAAATCAAAGTTAGTAATTATATTGCAATAAGTCTTACAAGATAAATTACACAAACAAGCTTCATTAGGATGTATCAAAATTAAAATAATGACACATGTTTTGCGATCACATATATTCCCAATCATTGGCCAATCGCGAAGAATTAGTTAATCAATCATTTAAACCTTAATTCACTCTCTTTACGAAAACTTTCAGGAGTTTTTCCTGTCCAAGTATGGAAAGCACGAAAAAAAGAATTCGGATCATCAAACCCCAACAGAAACGAAATTTCCCCACCAGATGAGGTTGAGTTGGTCAAATAATACCTCGCTAGTTTTTCACGAGTCTGATTTAACTCAATTTTAAAATTAGTTGATTCCTCCTGTAACCTTCGTTGTAACGTCCTCTTACTCACTCCCAATTTACGAGATACATTCTCAATTGAAGATTGACCAGTAGGTAATAATTCCAGCAACGCACTCTTAACTCGCTCTCGAAAACTAGCATCTATTTCTAAATCCTTCAGCCGCTTTCTAAGTTCAGGTTCAAAAAACTGCCACATAGATTCATTCTTAGTTAAAAAAGGACATTGAGCATCTGAGATCGCGAAAGTAATTTGGTTCTCTTCTTCCAACTCAGGTTTAATCCCGAAAAAATCAGTATATGCTTCTGCAGCATCTAATTTTTCTTGAGTCTGAATTTTCAGAGGAATAATCTGTTCTCTAGTAGCGAGGCGAATTAAATAAACTAAAAACACTGATTCTGTAGCAGCCAAAAAACCAGGTATCTTTTCATCAGGATTGATAGCATCAAGAGTAAGAACAATACTCGTACTGTCCTCATGAACATCAAGCCGCATCGGCCCTAGAAGCTTTTTAAACTGACTCAATCTTTTCATCGCCACCAAAAGATTAGGACTACAAAGCGCTGCAAACAATGGGGGATTAAATGATTCTACTGGGATTGCTTGACCCAACTTTAAAGGAAAAGCAGGATCTCTCACTGTTTCCTGTAATCCAATCCAAAACCGAAAATATTCTGTTGAGTTAACAGTTGTAGTTTGACGAGAAAAAAGATCTATTGGTAGTTGAGCACGAGTTAAAACTTCAGATACATTAATCCCAAGATCTTTAAAGATAATTTGCCAACCAGGCTCAATAATAAATTTTTTAGCTAAATTCATTGAATGTTTTAATCTACCTAACCAAGCATTTTGCCAACAATCCAATCAAAAGCGCGATCGCTTGCCCATTTACGAATAAATAACGAAGGTTTTGCCAACTTCCCTCCTACATAACGAGTTTTTGGCTTCTTAGCTTCAATTGCCTTAAGAATTAAATCAGCAATAACTTCTGGTTCAGAACCATTATCAGCCTCGTATGCATTCTTTGTCGCATCTGCTAATTGATGAGCCAATTTACTATAAGCAGTATCACCAGAGCGCTCTAGCATGGGCTTAATCATCACATTCCCAAACTCAGTTTTAATAGCTCCTGGTTCAATAATGACTACATCGATATTAAATTCCTTCAATTCCAAACGCAGACAATCAGACCAACCTTCTAGAGCATGTTTCGTAGCATGGTACCAACTACCTAAAGGAGTATAGATCTTACCTCCCATCGAAGAGATATTAATAATCTTGCCCGCTCTTTTTCTTCGCATTTTTGGCAGGATAAGTTGAGTTAAACGTGCCAAGCCAAACAAATTTACCTCAAACTGATAACAAGCATCCTCAATAGTAGTATCTTCCATTGCTCCATACATCCCAAATCCCGCATTATTAATTAGAATATCTACGCCACCATTTTCTGTTTCAATCTGATTGACTACTGCTTGAATATCTTCTTCTTTGGTGATATCCATCTTCACAGGAATCGCTCCCAACTCTTTGAGCTCATCCATTTTAGACAATCTACGGGCAGCAACATAAACTTCGTAACCTTTGCTGATTAAGCTTTTGGCTGTCGCTTTTCCGATTCCAGAAGATGCACCTGTTACTAATACAATCTTGCTCATGTTGTTTTCCTTGCTTTACCAATTTGCTTCAGCCTTATCTTAGAAAATCAATCATGGGAAGTCACTAGCAAACTACGCCAAGCCATATGTAAAACACGCCAACTGTAAATGTTTCATAATTAAAGTTTTGACACATTTATTGTGCTGATACAATGTGTACAATTTGTTCACATAATTTTCTAAATAAGGTTTTTAATGATATTGGCTTTAGTATCGCGATCGCTATGAAACTAAGATTTAAAACAAAGATCTTAATTATTTTAGTAGCAAAATTAAAAGATGAACACAAACAAAACCATGCCTGTTCTTCCCGTCGAAGCTTATACTTCTCAAGAATGGTTTGACAAAGAACAAAAGTATATTTTTAGTGATTCATGGCAGTTTGCAGGTTTTGTCGAAGACTTAAACGAACCTGGAGACTATCTTATTATGTATGGAAACAACAACAGAAGTCATTGCGATCGCCATACTTTTCCATTGGAGCAATTGCCAAAGATTTAGAGCAATCTGTTTATCAATATCAGAGAAATATCCGAAACTATATTGAAAGTCATTCGTAAACTACGCCAATCATAGTAATCAAATTAGAAATGTTTCAAAATTCAAACTCTGAAACATATTTGGCGATCTCTGAATTTTATAAGATAAATTGCACAAACAAACTCGATCAGAATGTATCAAAATTAAAATAATGACACGTATTCTGCGATCAACCGAAGGCTGGCTCTGCGCGCCACGCGCTTGCGAAGCTCTCAGCGGATTTCTTCTAGATTACTAAAATATTTCTTCTGTGGCTTAATTGCCTAGCTGGGAGTAGCGATTATTTCTCAGCAAGCCCTATTTTTAGATTTTCTAAACATTTAAGAACAGCTTGATGATTAGGGCTTAATATAAGAGCTTTTTGATAGGCAGTGATCGCTTTTTCTAGATCTCCTTCTTTACTCAGAGCATCTCCTAAGTTTTTATAGACGCCAAAAGGTTGCTGGGAATTTAATTGAATTGCTTGTTCATAAGATACAACTGCATTTTGGAACTTACCAGATTTTAATTGCGCATTACCCAAAAAAGTATAGACTGCGGGATGGCTTGGATTTAAAGTGATCGCTTTTTGATAGCAGCATATTGCTTCAGTAACCACTCCTTGCTTATGATAGGCATGACCTAATTGGCAGTAAATTTTTGCTGGATTTATGGGCAGTAATTTTAAAGCTTGATCCAAATTTGAGATCGCGCCCTTAAAATCTCCTTTACTAATTTGAGCAGAAGCCAATTGAGAATAAGCATTACAATTATTAGGTTCTAATTTAATTCTCTCAGTCAATATAGTGATCGCTTTTTCGATTCGTCCCAGTCGCTGCAAAACTTGACCTAGTTTCTGATAAAACCAACTGTGTTGTGGTTCCAGCTCCACAGCTTGTTGATAACTAGCTGCGGCAGCGGTTAAATTTTCTTGCTTTGTTTGAGCTTCTGCCAAGAAAAAATAGAGTTCTGCATTTTCAGGTGCTAACGTCAAAGCTTTTTGATAAGCAGCAATTGCATTTGCCCATTCTGTTTTTTGACTGAGAGCATTGCCCAGATTTTGATAAACTTCAACCGGCTGCTGAGGATTTAATGTAATAGCCTTTTGATAACTAATAATCGCTGATTCGAAATCCCCTTTCTCATAGAAAATATGACCCTCTTGAAGAGCTAAATCAGATTTTTTTGCTTTTAGAGTAATATTTTGCCTTGAAATCTCTGTCAAGTTGTTGACAATCTGAACCTCAACAATAGTAGTTGCCGAACCTTGATCTTTAAACCAAGTCACTCCTTCTTCGACTAAATCTAATTCCAATTGATAACAACCTGGCTCTTCTGGAATTGTTACCAACAAGTTCACATCTATGGCCGCCCCTGGTAACAATTCCTGGTCGAGATTAGTGCGTCCATCTTTGTTTACTATTACTTCACCATTGTGAGTCAACCAATGATTTCCTAGCCTGATTCCACTGTTAATGGTTGATTTCCAGGGCATTGGACTGATATTCTCTATCCTGACGGGGATAATCAAGGATTCTCCAGCAGTTGCTTCTAGTGATCTTTTTGCTGTAAGTTTTGCCTGATATGCTTGGGGGTTTAATAATTGATATTGTTCTTGATCTGCTTGCTCTGAAACATTTTCCAACTGTGCTTTCTCAATTTCACAACGCAATTTTTCGACTAGCGTCTGGATATTCGGTTCATTAAAAAATTGACCATGTTTTCCAGAAAAAATATTAACAGAGAATTTTCCTCCATAGTACTTGCGGTAACCGAATTCAGGCTCATGAAACTTTTGGTAAGGATTGAAGCGGCTTTGCCGACCAAAGAAAAGAGCTACCCTACCTGTATATGCTTGGGGAATAAATTGTTCCATTAAGCATAGTAAAGTTATAGTCTTGTCTTTAGCTTTTAGTTGCTGGGCAATTTCCATCATAATCCAGGCACTTTGACAATTTCCGCCCAGTAAATAGGGACTTTCTGGCTGAATACTCAAGATCTCAGCAACATAATGAGCCGCTAGAGCTTTAATATTCTCCTGAGTATATTCCATGATTAGATGACCAGAACGCATTCCATAAACTGGTTGCTCTTCTCCTAAATATTTCGCTAATTGTGATAGTTCTCTAAATCCTTGTAAACACCAAAATAAACCCTGTTTAGTACCTTTGGTATTTAGACCTACTATTAGAGAGTTTGGTTGAATTCTGGTTCCTAGCCAACCAGCAGTATAGGCTAATTGTTGATGATATATCTCCTCTGAAAGTTGCGAATGCTTTAAGCTTTCTGAAGATTTTGAGGTGATTGCGGTTTCTTGCTCAAGGAGCTCAGCTAGTTCGGCAATGGTTCCCAATTGAAACAAGGCAGCTATAGGAACTTTCCTGTTGAATGCTTGTTCAATTTCTGCTATCAGGCTTACAGATAATAGAGAATGCCCTCCGAGATCAAAGAAGTTGTCGTGAATACCCACCTCATGTTCTAACCATAATACTTTTGACCAAATTTCAGCTAGTTTTTGCTCTATGGAATTGCGAGGAGCTACATAGGTTTGTTCTGAAATTTGTCTATCTAGGTTAATCTTTGCTAAGGCAAAACGATCTATTTTTCCACTTGGAGTTAAGGGTATGGCCTCTATCGGAACTAGCGCAGAGGGGATCATATAGCTGGGTAGCTTTTGTTTTAAGAAAGAGCGCAATTCTTCTAAAGAAGGAACTTGTTCTTGAGTAGGAACAATATATGCCACTAGGCGTTTAGCACTTGGTATATCTTCGCGAACCAGGATAATATTTTCTTTGATCTGGGGATGTTTTGCCAGAACTGTTTCGATTTCTCCTGGCTCTATGCGATAACCGCGAATTTTTACTTGATTATCAACACGTCCGAGAAATTCTATATTGCCATCGCGAAGATAGCGAGCTAAGTCTCCTGTTTTATATAGTCTCCCTGATGGAGAATCAGAAAAAGGGTTGGGGATAAATTTCTTTTTAGTTAGTTCTGGACGATTGAGATATTCGCTAGCTAAACCTACCCCACCTATGTAGATTTCTCCCGTTACGCCAATGGGTACTGGTTGGAGATAGGAGTCTAAAATATAAATTTTGGTGTTAGCAATAGGTTTCCCAATCGGAGGCAAAGAACCTATATTCTCTCGTTGACTATCTAAGATAAATTCTGTTACCACATGGGTTTCTGTCGGACCATATTGATTAGAGATAATTTTTACTTGTTTTCTGATTTTTTCTATGGCAGGTGTTAGCTTTAATTGTTCTCCTGCTGTAATAATTTCCTGTAAACTATCAATTGATTCTGATTGATGCTCAATTACTGCTGAGAGCTGTTCCAGGGCGACAAAGGGAAGAAATAATCTTTCTATAGCTTGTTTTTTTATGAATTTTGGTAATTGATTAAAGTCTTTTCGTTCTTCTTCGGCAATAAGAACTAGTGTGCCCCCAGAACAAAAAGTGGAGAATATTTCTTGGCAAGCAACATCAAAGCTAATAGATGCAAATTGTAACGTTCTTAGTTGAGGAGTAAAATATTTTCTATTTACTTGCCAATGAATCAAATTACTCATAGTGCCATGATTCATTATAACCCCTTTAGGCTGTCCAGTTGAACCTGAAGTGTAAAGCAAATAAATTGGGCTATTGGGATGAGTTACGTTTACTAAATTATCTTGATTTTCCTTATCTATTGACTTCCAATCTTGATCTAAGTTTATAACTATGTTGGAATCTAATTCTAAGTTATCAACTAACCTTTCTTTAGTTAACAATAAAAATATTTGACTATCCTCTAACATAAAATTGATCCTTTCTTGAGGATAATTAGGATCGAAAGGTACATAGGCCCCTCCTGCCTTTAAGATTCCTAATATACTAATTATCATCTCCAAGGAGCGTTCTAGGTAAATTCCTACTTTCTTTCCCGTATTTATTCCTAGCTTCTGTAGATAATTAGCAAGTTGATTAGCTCTTTCATTTAATTGCTGATAAGTTAGTTGTTGCTCCTCAAAGATAATGGCAATAGCATCGGGGTTCTTTGTTACTTGTTCTTCAAATAATTGATGGATACATTTATCTTGAGGATAAATTATTTGAGTATCGTTCCACTCTACTAATAACTGATGAAGTTCTTCTTTGGTTAATAATGATAATTGAGTTACAGTTTGCTGAGGATTTTCGATAATTCCTAATAAAATAGTTTGCAAATGAGCTAGCATCCGAGTCATCGTATCTTCTTCAAAACGAAGAGTATCATAACTAATCTTAATAAATAGCTCTTCTTCAAATAATCCTGATAGTACTGTTAAAGGATAATTAGTATGTTCGTGAACTGCTATTTTCTTGAACTGTAGTGAATTAGTTTCATTAAACAAAGAAAAATCTAGCGGATAATTCTCAAAAACAACAATGCTTTCAAACAAAGAGACTCCTCCACTGAGTTCACTTAAGGTTTGAATATCAACTAGAGGCGTGTAAGAATAATCTTGCATTCTCCACATTAGCTGTTGTATTTGTTTCAACCAAGTTATAAGTGTCTCGGAGGATGATATTTGTAGACGTAATGGTAAAGTATTGATCAATAACCCCACCATATTTTCTACCCCCGACCAATTGGTATTACGACCAGAAACAGTCACACCAAAGAGGATATCTTTTTCTCCGCTATAACGGTTTAATAATAATGCCCAAGCAGCTTGTATTATTGTGGCTAAAGTAAGACGATGCTTTTGTCCTATATTTTGTAATTTACGACTGTCTTGAGCAGAGAAACGACATTCAACTACTTTATAATCAGATAAATCTTGCTGTTGTTGCTCATTGAGCTTATCTATTACTAAAGAAGTTGGGTTATTAAAGCCTCGCAAGGTTCTTTGCCAAAATTCAAAAGCAGTTTCCTTGTCTTGAGAATTCAGCCACTTGATATACTTACGATAGGGACGTGGTGTTGGTAGATAAAAGCTCTCCCCCAGAAGTTCAGCTTCATATAAACAGAAGACTTCTTTCAAGATAATTGGTAAACACCAACCATCTATAAGAATATGGTGGAAACTCCAAATTAACTTGTATTGATCTTTACTGAGTTTAACTAAAGTACATTCATTTAATGGTGCCTTACTAAATTTAAATTCTTGCTCCTTTTGTCTTTGTAAAAATTTTGTCAGTTGTTGTTTTTGTTCAATTACAGATAATCCTTGCCAATCAAGATTTCTCCAAGGTAAATCAAACTTTTTGAGGACTATTTGCAAAGGGGTAGGTCGATTTTCCCAAACAAATAATGTCCGTAAAACTGAATGTCTATCAACAACTTTTTGCCAAGCAGATTCAAAAGCAATGACATTAATATCACCTTGCAAGTCCAATTCTACTTGCTCTAAGTATACTCCGGTTTTAGGAGAATGGAGACTGTGAAACAACATCCCTTGTTGCAGAGGAGAAAGGGGATAAATTGATTCAATATTTTTTTTAGCTAAGGATTGTGTTTGGTTGTTCATTTTAGATTATTTTCAAGTAAATCATTATTATTTTCGTTATTAGGAAAGGTGAAAATGGCGTTTTCATCTATAATCAACCAATAAAATCTAATAAACTATCGAGCTCGGATTGATCAATCTGAATATCTGGAAAATCACTAGGGGTATATCCAAATGCATCGTCCGATTGACAGTGTCGGATGATTAATTTTATTTTTTCTCGATAACTTTGTGCCAATTTTTCAACTGTAGAATGTCTATGAATTTGATTGCTGTAACTCCAATGCATCTGAAATTCTCCTCCTATCACTAAACAGTTAATACTTAATAAATACTCACGATAAAGCTTTAAGCTCTGATTAGTTCCAGTAGATTCAGGAGCAAATTTCCAACTTGTGGTAGTTTGTATTTGATCGAATTGTCCTAAATAGTTGAAATTAATTTCGGAAGTAGGTATTTTCTGTATTTGCTCTTGAAATTTCTGATTTTGGCATAGGTAACGTAAAATACCATAGCCAACGCCATGATGAGGAATAGATCTTAATTGTTCTTTAATTGATTTGATAATTGAGCCAATTTTCTGCTCTCTTGGCAGTGCTAATAATACGGGAAATAGACTAGTAAACCAACCTATTGTTCTTGATATATCTATATCTTCAAATAATTCTTCTCTGCCATGCCCTTCTAAGTCAATTGAGAGAGTCGAGCTTCCTGTCCATTCTGCCAGAGAGATAGCTAAAGCACTCAACAAAATATCATTAATTTGGGTATTGTAAGCTTCCTTGACTGAACCTATTAGTTTACTAGTCTCTTCTCTATCTAATTTCAGTATATAAGTGGCAGTATTGGCGACTGTATTTTCTTGGCTGAGAATTGGATAGTCTCGGGGTATTGGTGTTACTTTATACCAAGATTGATGGAGCCAATAGTCTAACTCTGCCTGAATTATTTGGGAATTTGCAAATTGATTTAGTTTATTCGCCCAGTCGATAAATGATATTGACTTAGGGGCTAATTGTATTGATTGTTGAGCAATTAATTGTTGATAAATAGTTGACAAATCTGATAATAAAATTCGCCAACTCACCCCATCTACGACCAGATGATGAATAATAATTAGTAATCGGGCATTATCTTCATATCCCAAGTTAAACATTACTACTTGCATTATTGGTCCAGAAGATATGTTTAAGCGAGTTTGATATTTGCCAGCAATTTCTTCTAGGGTTTTTGTTTGTTCACTTTTGGGAATTGTCGATAAATCTACAACAGAAAATGGGATGTTATCATCACAGCCTAAATTTATTTGTTGGTATAACGATTCTTGGGTTATAAACCTTAAACGTAAAGCATCATGATGTTCTAGTAATTTGGCAACAGCTTTTTGAAGCAACTGAGGATTAGTATCCTGGGGAATTTGCAATAAAAACGATTGATTGAAATGATTTACATCCTCTTTATGGTAGGTAAAAAACCAATGTTGAATTGGTGTTAGAGGTGCAGCACCAGTTACTAAACCTTGGTTAGGACTGATTTTAATTGAGGTATTCGCAACTTGAGCTAGTTCAGCAATGGTTTGATTTTGAAAAATTTGTTTGGTTGTAATTTGTATTCCTGCATTTTTGGCATGAGAAACTACTTGAATACTCAGGATGGAGTCGCCACCAATTTCAAAGAAATTATCGTGGATGCTAACTTTTTTTAACAGAAGTAATTCTTGCCAAACATCAATTAGGGTTTGTTCGATATCTGTGCTTGGTGCTACATATTTATGCTCTCTGATAATCTCTCCATCAGGTGAAGGTAAAGCTTGGCGATCAACTTTACCACTAGGAGTTGTGGGTAGACTCTCTAGCAAAACAAAGTCAGGAGGGATCATGTATTCTGGCAGTCTTGGTTCGAGAAATTTCGGTAATTGTAAAACCAGATGACGATTGAATTGTTGTTTTAAGGGATTATTAGCATAAGCATTCCAAGCTTTAACTTCATAATTTGCTTCCCAGTTAGGCAAGATCTTATGGGAGGTAGAGGTAGAGGTAGAGGTAGAGCTAGAGCTAGATTCCCTCTTGAGCAAAACAGCGTCATAGTGACCATCTGCTGCATTTCCTGACCAATTAATATATATTTCATAGGGCAGTTTTTCCTGTAAACGCCATAAATCATCTGGCTCTATACCTACTTGTTGTTGATTTTCCCAAGTATTGCGCAATTGAGCTATGGTTACTTCGCCTAAAGAATTAGAAATCAGTTTGACTAAAGCAACTTCTTTTTGTAGACGAGCATTAGGTATTTTTTTTATTCCTATAACTTCTGGTGAGTTATCTCCTAAAATTTGTTTAATACCTGATAAATTTAAACCGTCCTCACCATAATCGAGCCATTCGGGCGCAACTGTAGAAGATTTATAATTGTCAACATAAAGAGTGACATCATAACGAAACTTAGTTAGTTCATTTTGATAATCACCAGGTTTAAGCTGAATTTGGACATCTTTTATTTGAGGTAGATGGTTTTGTAAAGCAAGAAAAAAGTCTGGCGCGATCGCTAATTCTTCTTCTTGATTAATACTATTTTCGATCTGTTTTCTGAATTGATCTATGGTCAGTGAATCTGAAGCCTGAGTAAACTTGGTTGCTATATGAAAAGTTTCCAGTAATGGGAAACTGCGAACATCACCAATAAAAATCAAGCCTCCTTGAGACAATGTATTAACAGCATTTTGTAAAACCTCTACTAGATAATCAATACTAGGAAAATATTGAACAACTGAGTTCAAAATAACCGTATCGAATTTACCTTTTTCAATATCGGAAAAATCGTGAGCCGGTTTTTGAATTAAGCTGACATGGGAATAAGTATCTCCCAACTGTTGGATTTGTTGCTCAATATAATCCAAAGCTCCTCTACTAAAATCCGTACCACAATAACTCAAGCAATGAGAAGCAATTTGCAAGAGCAACATCCCTGTGCCACAACCAATCTCCAAGACATGTTTAGGTTGACCTTTAAGAATTTGCTTAACTGTAGAATCTACCCATTTGCGCATTTGCTCTTGAGGGATTTGTTCACCGCTATAGCTACTTTTCCAACCGATAGTATTGTAGTTAGGTTTTTCAATCTCTTCTGATTCGCTATAGAGTTCATCATATAATTGTTGCCATTGCTCAATCTGCGATCGCTGTATTGAATTTTCTGCTTTCGAGAGATTTTTTGACTCCGAAACTAGATAAGCAATTAATCGTTGGTTACTGAAAATATCTTTTCTGGCAATAACTACAGCCTTTTGAATTTGGGGATGACTATTAAGTGTTGATTCAATTTCTCCAAGTTCAATGCGAAAACCACGAATCTTAACTTGGTTATCAATGCGATCGATAAATTCAATATTACCGTCAGGCAAATATCTAGCTAAATCCCCTGTTTTGTAAAGTCTTTTGCCATTTTCAAAGGGATTGGTTATAAATTTTTCTGAAGTTAGCTTGGGACGATTGAGATAACCTCTCGCCAAACCATCACCCCCAATATAGATTTCTCCTGAAACCCCTACAGGGACTAGTTGCCGATGTGAGTCCAAGATATGTATCTGGGTATTGGCAATGGGATGACCAATAGTAATTTTTTCCCTAACATCGTTAATTTCGGCTATGGTGGCGCAAACAGTCGATTCAGTAGGACCATAGGCATTAAAGAAATGACGACCAATAGACCATCGATCAACTAATTCCTTCGAGCAAGATTCTCCCGCAACAATCAGATAATTCAAAGCTGGGAATTCATTATTCGGCAAGACTGCTAAGCTAGAAGGCGGTAATGTTAAATGAGTTATAGAATATTGAGCTAAAATTCTTTGCAAATCATCTCCCGGAATTAATTCACAAGCTCTTGCCAATATAAGACTTGCTCCAGAAGTTAGCGCCATAAATATTTCCCAGACAGAAGCATCAAAACTTAGAGAAGCAAATTGTAAAACCCGACTAGTATGATTTAAATCAAATAATTTTTTTTGTGTCTGAGCAAGATTACATAAAGAACGATGTTCGATCGCAACTCCTTTAGGTTGTCCAGTGGAGCCAGAAGTATAAATCACATAAGCTAAGTAATGTGATTCCACATTACTCCTACTATCAAGATTTTTTTCACTTTGTTGTTCAATTTTCCACCAATCAGTATCTAAATAAATTACTTGTGCTTGATTTGCTGGCAAAGCTGATTCTAAAGACTCTTGAGTCAATAAAAACTCGACACCAGAATCCAATAAAATATGACTTAATCTTGCTGGAGGATAATTAGGATCAAGAGGGACATAAGCAGCACCAGCTTTAAGTATCCCTAAGATTCCTACGATCATTTCCAGAGACCTTTCTGCGCAAAGACCTACTAATATTTCTGGTTCGACTCCGAAACTTTGTAGGTAATGGGCCATTTGGTTGGCTTTGTTATTTAATTCTTGATAAGTTAATTCTTGCTCTTCAAATACTACTGCTATTTGATTAGGTGTTTTGCTGACTTGTTCTTCAAATAATTGGTGGATATATTTATCTTGAGGATAATTTGCTTTAGTATCGTTCCACCCCAGCAATAATTGATTTCGTTCTAATTCGCTCAATAAGGGTATTTTAGCTACGGGAAGTTGAGGATTTTCGACAATTGCAAAGAATAAATTCTGGAAATGTGCCGCCATACGCTCAATTGTTTCGCGATCAAATAAGTCAGTGCTGTATTCCCAGGAACCTACTAACCCTGAAACTGTTTGAGACATTGATACTGTCAAATCAAACTTGGTAGTTACCCGTTCAGGTATAAAAGGTGTCACCGTTACATTAGGTAATTGCCACTCACCTTCAGGTGTATTTTGCAAAACAAATGCCACTTGAAATAGGGGAGAATGGCTCAAAGCACGTTCTGGTTGTAGTGCTTCTACAACTTGTTCAAAAGGTACATCCTGATTTTCATAAGCTTTGAGCGCAGTTTCTCTTACTTGTGCCAATAATTGTTCAAAACTCAAATTCTCAGCAAATTTAGTTCTTAATGCCAAAGCATTCACAAAGAAACCAATTAATGGTTCAATTTCTCTTTGATTACGATTAGCAATCCCAGAACCAATTACTATATCTGACTGACCACTATAGCGATATAGCAAACTGGCGAAAGCTGCGTAAAGAGTCATAAATAAAGTTGTATCTGACTCGCGAGACAGAGTTTGCAACTTTTGGGTTAAATCATTATTTAAAGTAAAACTTTGAGTATGACCCTTATAAGTCTGTAAAGTTGGACGAGCGCGATCAGTGGGTAATTGCAATAATTCTGGTGCACCTTGTAATTGCTGTTTCCAGTAATTTAGTTGAGTTGCTAGAACATCTTCACTTAGCCACTTCCTTTGCCATAAAGTAAAATCGGCATACTGAATCGTTAGGTCTGGTAAGGGTGATACTTCTCCCTCTGTAAAGGCTTGATATAAAGTTGATAGCTCTTTGATCAATACTCCCATTGACCAACCATCAGCAATAATATGATGCAAATTTAACAGTAATACATACTCTTCGCTATCTAACTGTAAGACAGTGCATCTGATTAAAGATGCTATATTAAGCTTAAAGAGAATTGCTACTTCTTCTTGAAGTAACTTTTGTAGTCTAGTTTCTTTTTCTTTGCCCTGTAAATCCTGCAAATCAATCAAATTGATATTAAGAGTACCTTGAGAATCTATTACTTGTCTTGGTCTGCCATTGACATTGGGGAAACTAGTACGCAAGATTTCGTGACGACAAAGGATTTCTGATAAAGCTTGTTGCAGTGACCTAAGATCTAAGTCTCCACTGAGTCGAAATGCCCAGGGCATATTATAAATTGCGCTTGCTCCTTCAAGTTGATCGAGGAACCAGAGTCGCTCTTGTGCCCAGGATAGGGGTAATTGTTTTTGGTCGGTTCTTGGTTGAATTGGAGGAAGAGTTAATCCTCTTGAAACAGTACGTAAATTGGTTATCGTCTGTTCTAGTTGAGCTACACTAGGAGAAGAAAATATTTCTCTTAGAGGGATTTCTACCTCAAAAGCAAGTCGGAGTCGGGAAACTAATTGAGTTGCTAGTAGAGAATGTCCTCCCAAATCAAAGAAATTGTCTTCAATTCCTACATTTTCTACTCCCAAAAGAAAAGCAAAGATATTGGCAATGATTTCTTCACTGGGTGTTCGGGGTGCGATATATTCTTGTTCTCTGTTAATTTCACCATCTGGTGTTGGTAGTGCTTTTCGATCTATTTTTCCGTTAGGCGTGACTGGTAAATTTTCTAAGATTACGAAGGCAGAAGGGATCATATATTCTGGTAGCTTCTGTCTGAGAAAATCACGTAGTTCCTTGATGGTAATTGATTCACGTTCAGTTTCAGTAACTACATAGGCAGTTAAACATTGATTTTCCGGGATATCTTCTCTGGCAATAACTACAGCTTGTTGAATATGCGAGTGGGTATTAAGAACTGATTCAATTTCTCCTAACTCGATACGAAAACCTCTAATTTTTACTTGGTTATCGATACGTCCTAAATATTCTATGTTGCTATCGGGTAAATATCGGACTAAATCTCCAGTTTTATATAATTTTCCACTTCCAAAAGGGTTTTTTATAAATTTCTCTGTTGTTAGTGCCGGTCTATTAAGATAACCTCTAGCTAAACCATCACCACCAATATACAATTCTCCTGCGACACCAATCGGAGTTGGGTTTTGAAATTTATCTAATATAAATGCCTGAGTATTCGCCAGGGGTTTACCGATTAAAACTTTTTCAGAAGTTGTCAGAGGATAGATTAAACTCCAGATTGTACATTCCGTTGGTCCATATATATTCCAAACTAATTTGTTTTGAGCTAATAAATATTTAGCTAATTCAGAAGATAATTTTTCCCCAGTAGAAATAATTTTTAATTGTTGAGCTGCCTGCCAATTTACAGTTTCCAATAATTTCCAAGTTGCTGGAGTTGCATCAATAATTGTCGCTTTACTTTGGTTAATTATATTTTTTAATTTATCTACATCTTTAATTGTGTCTTCCGGCGTAATGATTAATTGTGCCCCAGTAATTAGAGGAATAAATATCTCGGCAACGGAAATGTCAAAGGAAAAAGTCGCTAAAGATAGGAGAATATCTTGAGCAGAAACTTGTAGATAATTGATGATCGTTTGCAGAACATTAGTTACATTAGAGTGAGGTATTTTTACTCCTTTTGGCTTACCTGTTGAACCAGAAGTATACATTATATAAGCAAGATTGTCGGGATCTATTTGCCCCAAAATGTCGGCTTCTCTTTCCTTTTCAAAAATATTTGTTTCATCTAAACAGACAATAGTAGATACTGATAATGGTAATTGGGCTGATAATAAATTTTGAGTTAGTAAAATATTTATTCTCGCATCTTCCATCATTGATTTTAATCTTACAGCAGGATATTTTGGATCAAGAGGGACGTAAGCTCCTCCGGCTTTTAAGATTCCTAAAAGTCCCACTACCATATCTACTGAACGTTCTACACAAATACCTACTAGTACTTCTGGTTTTACACCTAATTTTCGTAAATGATGGGCTAATTGATTAGCTTTTTGATTTAATTCTCGGTAGGTTAACTGTTGATTCTTAAAAACTACAGCTACTGCATCAGGTGTTTTCTCGACTTGTTCTTCAAATAACTGATGAATACATTTATCTTGAGGATAATCTACTCTAGTGTCATTCCACTCTATTAATAATTGATGACGTTCTTGTTCGCTCAAAAGAGGAATCTTTGCCACTTCAATTTGAGGATTTTCGACAATTGCTGACAACAAATTCTGAAAATGACCTATCATCCTTTCAATCGTTGTTTCATCAAATAAATCCACATTATAGTTCCAATAACCAATCAATCCTGACTCGGTTTCAGACATTGAAACTGTTAAATCAAACTTGGCTACTGTGCTTTCAAGATCTAATTTAGTCAAGGTTAGGTCGGGTAATTCCAATTTACCCATCGGAGCATTTTCCCAACTAAACATTACTTGAAATAGGGGAGAATAGCTCAATGACCTTTCCGGTTGTAAGACTTCGACTAATTTCTCAAAAGGTAGATCTTGATTTTCATATGCTTTGAATGTCGTTTCTCTTACTTGTTCGAGTAATTGTTGAAAACTCAGATGCTCTTGAAATTGAGTTCTCAAGGCTAAAGTATTGACAAAAAAGCCGATTAAAGGTTCAAGTTCGCTATGGTTACGATTGGCAATCGGAGAACCAACCACAATATCTGACTCTCCGCTATAGCGATATAGTAGGCTGGCAAAGGCAGCATAAAGAGTCATAAATAAGGTCGTATCTGACTTACGAGACAAAGCTTGCAGCTTCTGAGATAAATCATTACTTAATTGGAAAGATTGAGTTCGACCCTCATAAGTCTGCTCATTGGGACGAGGTCTGTCCGTTGGCAATTGCAATAATTCTGGTATGTCATGTAATTGCTCTTTCCAGTAGTTGAGTTGATTGTCTAGCGACTCACCATTTAACCATCTCCTTTGCCATATGGCGAAATCAGCGTATTGAATGGGCAACTCAGATAAGGGATTGGTTTGATCTCTTGCAAAAGCCTGATACAGAGTACTAAGTTCTTGTATAAACACTTCAAAGGACCATCCATCAAACACAATATGATGTATCAAAAAATGCAATACATATTCTTCTTTCCCCAGCCGAATCAGAATTGCTCTCAGCATGAGGTCAGTAGTTAAGTCAAAGACAAACTCTGAGGCTTGCTGGAGGGTTGATTGTAAGATGGATGCTTGCTGAGCTGGATTCTGGTCGCTTATATCTATTAATGGCAACTCAAAATGACTATGATCTATAATCACCTGGGCTGGATTTCCATCCCTTACGATAAATGTTGTTCGCAATGCTTCATGGCGCTCTAGGATCGTTATAAGAGCTCGCTGTAATTTTTTTACACTTAATAAGCCTTTTAATGATAAAGCCTGAACAATATTATAAACAGGATTTTTTCCTTCTAATTGATCTAAAAACCAAAGTCTTTGTTGAGCAAAAGAGAGAGGTAATTCTTGTTCTCTGGAAACAGATTTAATCTTGCAATGAGAATCACTCTGTATTGACGCTGATGCAGTTATATATTTTCCTAACTCTCCAATGGTAGCTATTTCAAAGAGATAACTTAAAGGTAAATCTAAATAAAAAATATCCCGAATCCTAGAAACGACTTGAGTTGCCGAAAGAGAGTCACCACCTAGCACCAAAAAGTTATCATTAACTCCTATTTTTTCAATTCCTAAAACCTCCTGCCAAATCTTGGTTAATTTAATCTCGATTTGATTGCGAGGGGCAATAAAGTCATTAGTATCAAAATCAATCAAATTTTTAGCTTGTTGAAAGCTATAGCACTTAACAATATCTAAATTATTATTGAGTAATTGATTACGACAAACATTGCGTTGTATTTTACTGCTAGAAGTTTTAGGAATTGTACCTTGCTTAATCAAAACAACTTTATATACGGCTAATTCATATTCTTGTGCTACTGTTTTTTGAATCTCGACAATAACTTCATTAAGATTAATCTTGTTCCTATTTTTTGTTTTTATCTCAGCAACAATGGCTAATTTTTCTAGACCATCAATCTCTAGGGAAAAAGCTGCCGATGCATTAGAACGTAATTGTGGATGACATTTTTCAATAGTCCACTCAATATCTTGAGGATAATAATTTTGTCCTCGGATAATAATTAAATCTTTTAAACGCCCTGTAACAAATAATTCCCCATCTCTAATAAATCCCAAATCCCCTGTTCTTAAAAATGGACCATCTCCTGTATCTTTCACATAACAATGAAAGGTCTGCTTGGTTTCCTCTGGTCGATTCCAATAACCTTGAGCAACTCCTTGACTAGAAACCCAGATTTCACCTACTTTGCTATTGGGTAATTCAATTAAAGTTTTTGGATCAACAATAATAACTTTAGTATTTGTGAGGGGTTTACCAACTCCTACTAATTTTTGTCCGTTTTCAATCTCAACAATGCGATTTTCTTTTAATGCTTGAGGGCAAATACTATAATAAGTTGGTTGCTCACTTTTTCTTTTACTCGTTACGAGCAAAGTCGCTTCGGCTAGTCCATAAGCTGGAGTAAAATTATATGGCTCAAAGTAAAATGGTTGAAAAAACTGAGAAAATTTTTGTATTACCTGATAGTTAATTGGTTCTGCGGCATTTCCTCCATAGCGCCAACTGCTTAAATCTAGATTACGACATGATTCAACAGAAATCTTTTCTAGACAATAAGCATAAGCAAAATTAGGAGCTTGGGAGTGAGTTGCTTGAAAATGACTAATGGCTTGTAACCAATTTAAAGGATGTCTAATAAAGCTTAAAGGAGACATTAAATAACAAGGATGACCATTATAAAGAGGTTCTAGCATCCCTTCGACTAAACCATAGTCATGAAAATAAGGCATCCAATTAACTGTTATACTATCTCTGCTGTAACCACAGGATGCTTGAATATCAGCTAAGTGAAGCATTAAGTTTTCATGATTTAACATTACTCCTTTGGGTTGAGAAGTAGAACCAGAAGTATATTGTAAATATGCTAAAGTTTTGCTATTAATCTCTGGCTGAGTCCATTTTTCTGCCCATTCTTCTTCTATTTCTTCTGTGGAAAATTTGGATATATTATCCCAATTAAATTTATTTATAGCTAATAAAAGTTGATTATTAGTTAGGCAAATTGTCGCTTGAGCATCATTCGCGATCGATTTTAATCTTGGTATTACTCTTTTTAATCGAGAAGCTTGAGGTGCAGGAGTAGGAATAGCTACCATACCTGCATAAAGACAACCAAAAAACGCTTTTAAAAATTCTAATCCTTGTGGATAGATTAAAATAACTCGATCGCCTGGATTAAATTTAGCTTGTAAATAAGCTGCGATCGCTCTTGCTTGTCGATCTAATTCCACATAACTTAAAGATTCTTGTACTTGAATTCCATCTATTAAAAAACTATATGCTTTTTTATTTGATTGATTCTGTTTGCTGTGAAGTATTTCTCTTTGACATCTCCATTGCAAAAGTTCTACCAAAGTATTTAATTGATGTTGGTGCATATTGATGATTTTAGATTGTAGATTAATCAAGAACAAAAATTGACGATTTCATTAAAGACACTGGATAGCTCTTTGATAGATAAGGTTAATACGATTGATATTGCAGACCAGTCAGATAAATGCCCAAGGCACGATAATAACCAAAAATTTTTATTGGAGAAAATCAAGAAAATATCGATAAATAAGTAGCGGCAGAAGATATTTAACAGTAAAAGGATTAAGGAAAAATTTATAAACTAGACTCAATTACAACTTAGATCTTTATAGTTGGCAGTTTTAGACGGTTGGCAATATAACTGAAAATGAAAATAATTAAGATTTTAAGAACATGAGTATCCAATTTACTTCTATCAATAGCCGTGATTCTGGGATTAATCACATTTCTGATAACCTTCCAGGACCACCTATGGGAGGAAATAATCCTGGTGCGGCAGCATCTGATTATGATAACGATGGTTGGGTTGACTTATATGTAACTAGACGCAATGCCCCTGACATCTTGTATCGGAACAATGGAGATGGCACATTTACAGATGTTACTTTATCTTCGGGAATTAATCGGGTAACGGACTCTAATGGTGCTGCCTTTGCGGATATTGACAATGATGGCGACCAAGATCTATACGTAACTACCGCAAAAAATGAGCGATACTATTTATACATCAACAATGGTAAAGGTTTTTTTGAGGAACAAGCTATTCCCCGTAATGTCGCTCTCAATATCAATAACGAAGACATTTTGCAGAGAACTCGTTTTGGGAATGGTATTGCTTTTGGAGACTATGACAAAGACGGATATCTAGATATCCATGCGAATGAATGGGATTCCCCTGAGCATTTCAATACAAGATTATTGCGCAACCTTGGTGATTTCCAGCCTGGCTATTTTGAGGATACTACCGAAGCTGCGGGGGTAGATGTTCCTAATGTTTTCGCCTTTGCTTCTCATTTCACAGATCTCGATAGCGATGGCTATCAAGATTTAGTTATTTCGGGGGACTACGCTACGAGTAAACTCTTCTGGAATAACGGAGATGGTACTTTTACTGATGGTACGACTGATGCTGGTGTCGGAACCGATGAGAATGGCATGGGGTTAACAGTTGGAGACTATGACGGGGATGGAAAACTCGATATTTTCATAACTTCTATTTACTACGAAAATGGAACCCCTTATGACTTATTTCCTGACTTGCCTTATGACTATGACTTTTGGCTCGGAGATACGGGAAATCGACTTTTTCGTAATGAAGGAAATCGGACATTTTCAGACCAGACTGATGCTGTAGGTGTTAGAGATGGCGGTTGGGGTTGGGGTACTAATTTTTTCGATTTTGACAATGATGGCGATCTCGATCTCGCTATGACTAATGGTTTCATTCTTAATCATCTTCCAGATGACTATGATAATCCCCATCTTGATGACCCAATGCGACTTTGGCGCAATGATAATGGTTTTTTCACTGAGATTGCTACTTCATCTGGAGTTACTGATACAGGTTTGGGGCAAGGACTTTTAACCTTTGATTATGATAACGATGGCGATTTAGATATGTTTGTCACTAATAATGGTTCTGATCCATTGCTGTATCGCAATGATAGTGAAAATACTAACGATTGGTTGAAAGTCAAAACTCAAGGTACAGTTTCTAATGCAGATGGTGTTGGTGCTGTTGTTACAGTAGTAGCAACGGAAGATGGGCCAGAGCAAATTAGGGAAATTTCTGCGAGTTCTGATTATTTGGGGCAAAGCGAGATCACAGCTCATTTCGGATTAGGAGATTTGCCAAATGACTTAGTTCATCAAGTTCGGATTCAATGGCCCAGTGGGATTATTCAAGAATTTGATAATGTATCTGCTAATCAAATGTTAACGATTGTCGAATCTGGATTTTAGACTAACTTAGCGTTGCGACAGCAAACGACTTTGTTGGCAATGTGTACATTTTGTTCGCATTTTCTCTAAAGTATCTGAATGTTGCGCGATCGCAGATTGACATTATAAACTGATCAAAATGTGTCAAGATTAAATTTATGACACATTTATTACATATTTATTACTTTTCCTATTGTAAGTACTTTTCTATAAAAACAAAAATTAATTAGCCAATTGAGAGTAACGATGGTTGTCTATCTTGTCGAATGTGCCATTGTAAGCAAAGTTTTTCACCATATCTGCATTAAAGAAATCGTGGGGAAATCCAAGTTCAATCTTGCTTACTTCGTCTAATTGCTGAATTTGTTCTGAAGACAATTTAAGATCAATACATTTAAGATTATCCTCAACATGAGATACTTTTCTCGCACCGATAATCGGAATTACGCCTTTACTTAGTAACCAAGCCAAAGCAACTTGAGAAGAACTAGTGCCGATTTGTTCGGCAACTTTATCTACTGTTTGAGCGATTTTAGTATTGCGATCGCTTTTGTCAACAAAACCCTCCATCATTTCACTATCTAATCTTCTCTCTTCCCCTGTCGTATTCCCTTGAGTATATTTTCCCGTTAGCCAACCACTAGCCAAAGGCGACCAAGCAGTCACACCAATATCCAAAGTATGAGCCATTGGTAAGAGTTCTCTTTCAGGAGTGCGTTGAATCAGACTATATTCAATCTGTAAACCAATAAACTGTGTCCAACCTCTCCACTCAGCTAAAGTATTACATTGAGCCACAATCCAAGCAGGAGCATCAGAAATTCCGATATACAAAACTTTTCCCGATCGCACCAAATCATCGAATGCTCGCATAACCTCTTCAGGTGGAGTCATAAAATCCCAGATATGTAGCCATAAAACATCGATATAGTCAGTATTGAGGCGTTTGAGACTAGCTTCTACCGACTGCACCATACTTTTACGCTGATTACCACTACCGTTAGGATTTCCATCCCCTAAACCATTACTATATTTAGTAGCTAATACAACTTCATCTCTTTGGTCAGTAATAAACTCGCCGAGAAATTGTTCGCTAGTGCCATTGGTATAGATATTTGCTGTATCGATAAAGTTTCCCCCAGCTTCGCGAAAAGCATCGTAGATTGCCTTACTTTCTTCTTTAGATGAACCCCAACCCCAGTCTTCACCAAAAGTCATTGTACCCAGACAGAGTTCTGATACTCTAAGTCCGCTTTTTCCCAGTAGTTTATATTGCATAATTATTTCTACTTTTAAAATATAATAGTTGCCCCTTTTAACTTTACAAAAGCTGAATAAAAATTTCTTGAAAACTCTTGCCTAATTTTTTAATGTCAAACCTATAGACTGATTTCAAACCTAAATGAAGAATATAAGGACATTTCTATGCCTGATACTTACCATTCTCGTAATCATTTGGAGTAGCGCGCAAGCCTTACACCAAAGCATTAAGCCAACTTCTGAGGTCGTCTTGATGTCCAGAGCTGAATGGTCACCGCTCAACCCTGCCCGCGGTGATGCAAGCCCGAAGGCAAGTCCCCTTTGGGGCGATCGCACTGGTCCTGGGGCATCAGGCTTTCTTGTGAAGTTTGAGAAAGGCTTCTCGTCACCACCTCATATTCACAATGTCACCTACCGAGGAGTAGTTATCAGTGGTCTCATTCATAATGACGACCCCAATGCTAAAGATATGTGGATGCCAGTGGGTTCTTTCTGGACGCAGCCAGCAGGAGAAGCCCATATCACCGCTGCTGAAGGGAAAACTAATGTTGCATATATTGAGATTGAAGACGGACCATATCTCGTTCTTCCTCAAGAGGAAGCGTTTGACAATGGAGAAAGACCAATTAACCTAGAAGCATCAAACCTTGTTTGGTTGGACGCATCAAATATTACTTGGATCGATCTTCCTGGAACAACCACTTCTGACGATAAACCAAAAATAGCCTTTCTTTGGGGAAAACCCCAAGATGGAGAATTGAACGGGACTCTCCTAAAGCTGCCTGCTGGGTTTACGGTAAAAATACACAGCCACGACTCAATCTTCCGCGCTGTAGTAATCCAGGGTCAACCACAATATCAAGTATTGGGTAAAACAAAGATCAAGACCTTAAAGCCTGGCAGTTATTTCGGCTCAAAGAGAGAATCTGTGCATCAGGTCTCGTCTGAAGCAGAAGAAGAGAGCACTATCTATGTGCGGACAAAGGGCAAGTTCGACATAATTTCACTACAGCCCAAGAGTTAACGACACCCGATCTTCATTTATAGATATCTTCTTTTTGAGAAATGTCCTTAGTTCGTTAGGCTACAGTTTGAATAATCAATTTTACTCTAAAATAACCTAAGTTGATGAATTGATGGTCAAATATAGATTGAGTATTAAGAGAATGAGTAACCTATAACGGACCCAATTCATATTTAGTTAATGCTCATATTTTTACATATATTAAGCTTGATTCTATATCTAGATTATGCTGAGGATTTTCAATGACTAAACCCCGCATTTTTCCCGTACTCGTTGTACTTCTATCACTTTTCTTCTACTCTTGTCATTCTTCCGCATTGGATAGCAATCTCAACTATGCTCAAGATGGTAAATGGGGACCAATTGCTACTCTCCGAGACACGACTGACACATTTCCCGGAAGTGACAAAATTCCCAAGCCTGAGCAAGGCTGGTGGGTTGCTCCAATTCATGCCAATTTGCTGCCAGATGGAAAAGTGTTGCTGACCGGATGGAGTCGCCCTAAAGAACGCTTCTGTGAAGATTTTGAGGGGCGAGCATTTGGGACATCTTTTTTATTAGACCCAACACAGCTAGATACGACAAGTGATGGAACTTTAAACATTCAGCCTATTAATGAAACTCCCCAACTGGAGGGAGATGTACTGTATTGCTCTGGTCATGCTCCCTTGCCAAATGGAAATATTTTGTTTATGGGTGGTGCGAAATATACAAATCTTGGCGATGTTGAATATCCCCTACCATTTGGACAAGATGAATTTGGATTAAATTACGCACGAGTTTTTGATGGGGAAGAATTCTCAAGGGTTGCTTATCCTAATCCAGGAGGACCAACTCCACCTGAGGATGGCTCATGGGATGATTGGTACGAAACAGGAATGATGTGGTACCCAAGCATTACCAGAATACCTGGTGGCAAGAACCTGGTTAATGGTGGATTGGTTAAATGGATCGATGTTCTTAAGCCTGAGAAGATAAACTTTCTGAATAGAAGTGTCACTATTTTCGATTCTGGAAAATTTGAAGAAGGACAGGATCCTTGGACTATTTGGGTGAATCACGACAACGCTCCACTGCAAGTTGGTATCGATGTATTCGACTATCCCCATTCGATGCTGTTACCTAAGCCCGTTACAATTGATGGCTATGAGCGCCATGTTGTGATCTACGGTGGTATAGCGCCTAATTCTGAAAATTCTTCATTTATACCTGGCTTAGCATTTTTGAGCTTGGATGAGAACGTACCAGAAGAGAAAAGATTTACTGCTCCTATTGAGGCACGCCGACCCCAGGGAGGGTCTTTGATCGATACCTCTGCATTTATCACGGAGGAGGGATATATTGTTATTGTTGGCGGAGGTAGCGGTCTCCAAGAGGGACAACGTATTGATAAGTTTGACCCTTACCAGATGACATGGACTTCTCTAGATACTGGTATTACTAGGGAAAGAGCTGCGTCAACAATACTTCCAGATGGAACGGTTCTGATCGTAAACGGAGAGGAATATTTTGCTCCAGAGGAAAATATAGGCGATCTAACAAGACCTCTTATCTATGATCCGCAACAGAATACATTTCTCCAACTCAGTTCATGGACTGATGATGATCAAATGCGAGGATACCATAACATTTCATTGTTATTAAAAGATGGTCGGGTTTTAATTGGCGGCGGGAGAATTTATAAAGATGCTGATCAGGGTGAGTATAGGATAGGTTGTGAAAGACCAGAACTAAGAATTTTCAGTCCTCCCTATTTATTTCAAGGCCCTAGGCCAAAAATTACCAAGATTTCAGAGCAAAAACTAGTGCTTGGAGAGTCTAAGCTCATTGTTGATTTTGCCTCAGCATCAATTCCAGAATCTGATGGAGTTGTCCTTATGGCTATGGGTTCTCAAACACATAGCTTTGATCAGAATCAACGCCGAGTTGTAATTCAGTATCAAGAACTGGAACCGGGCAAACTTGAGATCACTGCACCAGAAGATGCGTTTGTTGCTCCAGAAGGGATGTACAATCTCTTCCTCATCTCCGATCAAGGTGTTCCTTCAATCGCTAAGACCGTTGAGGTTGTCAGCCAATAGGGGTAAAACACTCTACATCGGATCATAATAATATCTTGACGTGGGTAATCGTTAAACTCATAATCCTAATTGTGTCAAAAATTAAATTTTGATACTACATACTTGCTCTCTAATCACTCCAAAGGTTCGGTATTGTGAAAATGATCGAAATCTATGAAATGGTGACCTTCTGGGGCTTGATGAAATATCTCCACAAAACGATGTCCCCAAAGAATATCATTTGCCGCATAGGAATAGGGAGCATGAATTGGCTGGGCAACAGTCTCATCAATACCACTCAAAGAAACAATCACCATAGCTTTACTTTGTGCCAAAGACTCAGCCGTAGCACCCCATAAAGGACTGCTTTCATCTATTTGATGCATTACCGTCCAACTAAGAGTAAATCTTGGTGTTTGGTCACGAAGCGGCCTCAGCAAATACATTCGACGCATATATTCCCCCTCGCTGCTGATCTCATCTCGCATCAGATATAAACGAATTTCAGCTTTAATAATCTGGTTATGCCGTTGATTCGCTGCCCGTAACATCAAAGTTGGCGTCCCATTATGATTGGAAATAGTAGCTACATTACTGAATTCTACTCTCGCTGTTGGTTGAGAAAATTTAGTAAAAGCCAATCCCGTCATCAAGGCAATTCCCATAATTCCGATTAAAGCTTCCGTTGTCACCAGAATATCTGCGTAGGCAGTGGTGGGATACATCGAGCCGTAGCCGATGGAAGTTAGGGTTTGAACACTAAAGAAAAAAGCATCCCCAAATGAACCAGCAGTAGCATTTTCAATACAGTCTCCGCCAATTAGATAGGCGATCGCAAAAAAAGTGTTGATCGCAATATAGAACAAAGTCGTTAATAATAAAAAACCAGTCCAAGGGATTGTTAATAATAAATAATATGGTTCTTTCCAATGGCGATACCAAGCTTCCAAACTGGGAATATCAAAACGCCCTTCTCGAAAATTAATGCGCAATTGAGCTGAATTTTTCCCACCTAGTCTTCCGTTAGAATAATTTTTATTTTTGGTTAAATATGGTCTTCGTCTAGGATTTAATGGAGTTGGCATGAAATTCTGATTAGCTACTTAAGACTTAAAATTAATTTTACTCATGATAATGCTTACATAATAAACAGTCTGACATGCAGCACTCTTGCTGTTGCTTCAATATGTTCTGATAATTCATCAGGTGATTGGGTCACAGAGGGAATTTGCTCATCCATACTGCTTGCACAACATCATTATTGCGCAGACTATCACAACTATGAGCTGCTTCCACAATGCGAAATATAGGCTTTGCTGCTGATGACGAAACTTGCTGTAGTTTAGGGTCAGTTACTTGTTCCTTCATACTGAACATCATGCGAGCAATTTCTGGATTGTTGAGCGCAAATTCAACATACGCTTTCGTAATGGCTCTAATGCCTTTAAAAGAATCACTTTCAACATTCTGAGTCGTTTTTTGTAAAGCTTCGGCAAGTTGTTCAAATCCTCTCTGGGCAACACTAATAGCAAGAGCTTGCTTATTGGGGAAGTAGCGATACACAGCAGGTTGGCTAACCCCAATTTTCTGTGCTAGCTTGCTTAAATTTAGTGTGATCACGCGATCTAGCTGGAGTAGTACTTGCTGATGAACGCATCGGCCATCGTTTCACCATTGAGCAAGGCTTGATTCAAGCGATGGAAGTTTGTCCAATTCCTTAGTCTGCCCTCAATGCCTAGCAACGCCTGTGAGATGTCAAGCAATATAGACAAGTAGTCTTAGATCTTAAATTTCTATAGGCAAAGACGAAATACGACTCCACTCATTCCAAGAGCCATCATAATTTTTGACATTAGGATAACCCAATAAATATTTCAAGATGAACCAAGTATGACCAGAACGAGCTCCCAAAGCACAATAGGGAATAATCAGCTTTTCAGCGGTAACATTTTTTTGCGCAAAAAGCTCTTGCAACTCAGTATAAGACTTAAACGTGCCATCATCATTATGAGCCAACTCATAATAGAGATTAATCGCCCCCGGAATATGCCCCGCACGTTCATTGTCCTTCGGAGGTTCCATCAAAAATATTTCACCACCATATTCTTGAGGAGTACGAACATCTAATAAAATACAATCATCTTTTCCAAGGGATTTTTGTACCTCCTCCAGAGAAATTATTGAACTTTTATCTGGAGTCTGGGCGCGATATTGAGTCTTTTCTACTATTGTTTTTTCCTTGGTTAGAGAATAACCATCCATCAGCCATTTCTGGCGACCACCATTTAAAATTCGAACCTTATCATGACCAGAAACTTTAAACAGCCAGAAAAGACAACCAGAAGTAGCAGCATAACTATGATGAACTGTAACTATTGTTGTCTCATTAGTAATTCCAGCATTTCCCAGCATTTCTGACATTGCCGCTTGGTCAAAGTTAAATCTTAGGTCAGGCGTTAATGATGTTGTCATTGCATTCCAAAAAATCGATCCAGGGATATGACCTTGTTCGTATAATTCGGAACTCAAATCCATCTCAATAATTCGAACGTTAGGATCTTCTAGATGAGCTGATAACCATTGGGTATCAACAAGAATTTCGGGATAAGCGTATTCAAACATAAGGTTAAATCTTTAATTAACTACAGCTATGATAAAGATCGGATTTAACGTTGAATAGTCCTCGAAAGGGTACAGTTTGTGAAAAATGACACATGATCTAAAAACTTTGGTATCTGCGATCGCGAGAACTGAAAGCGAGTTAGAGCTACAGCAAACGGTTGTTCGTCAAATTGGTGAATATTTCGCAGCCAAACGCTATTGTTTATTCCTACTAGATCGTCTTCCCCAAGCTATATATCGCTCGAAATTATTTCAATCAGCTATCTCTCCACAACGAAATCCTGTTTTCCGTTATCTAGTAGAACATCACGTACCAGTTCATGAAGGGATATTATTAACAACTCAAAAATGGCAGACTATTTGTCCTCGCTTCGATCACGGTCATGTCATGGTTGGGCCAATTGTTAATACTGGCCATTTAATAGGTGGTTTGGCTTTAACTCGCGATCGCGATAACACCCCTTTTACCAATCAAAATATCTTGGATTTGAGTGCTTTATGCCTCCATGTATCTACTCAACTGATTAATTTCAAGTCCCAACAAATAAAGTTCGACCAAGACACCATCCGACAAATTACAACCCGTGAATCGCAAATTGCTGAATTAGTAGCCCAAGGCTTGACCAATTCCGAAATTGGCAAAACCCTTTGGATTCAGGAAAACTCTGTCAAACAAGCATTAAAACGAATGTTTCGTAAGCTAAAAGTTTCTTCTCGCGCAGAAATGGTAGCAAAGTTATCACAATATGATTATGTCAAAATTCAGATTATGAAACATAAATGATACATACAAAAGTTTTATTTGAGTATTGTAACCTTGGTTCCTGAGCGAATTCGTTCAGTAGGATGTAGAATTACCTTTTCTGTTTCCTGTAATCCATTTTCAATCACCGCCTCAAAATTACTGCGTTGACTAACCGTTATTTGACGCTTCTGGGATTTATTTTTTTCAATAACGAAGGTACACCAAGTATTAGATAAAATGCGGTTATTTTCTGCTTCACAACGAAATAAAGCACTCAAAGGAATGAGCAAAACATCTTTTCCAGACCAAACCACAGTTCTAGTTTCGACTCGATAACGATCGCCCAAAGGAATTTCAGAATCAATAAAATCGGCAATGATATTTACCCTTTGTTCTTCTACTCCCAAAGCCGATACCTTAGTAAAAGCCGAGGGTTCTATATAGCGAACCTTGGCCTGGAGATTTGATTCTCCGCCCCAATGCTCAAGAAACATCCTAGCGTTGGGTTTAACTTTTACCGCATCAGAAGAGAGCAAATCAACAACAATCTCTAAATCTTGGGGATTTCCTAACTCCAATAATTGGGTTCCGGCTTCTATATATTTGGCACTTTCGAGATTCACTCTTAATACATACCCATCAATCGGAGACCTAATATTCGTACGATTAGCATCATCAGTTAATTTTGCCAGCTCGGCCTCAACACTAGCGATGCGAGCATTATAAACATCTAAGAGATAGTCTGGATCTTGTTGTTCTGCCTGAAGAATTGCCAAGGCTTCTTGAGCAGCATTGACTTCTGCTGTAGCACTATCAACTAGTCTTTGTTGAGCTTCTAGAGCTCTCATTTGGGTAATTTCTTCTAATTCTGCTTGTTCTTTTGCCTGACGAGAAATTGCTCCATCAGCATGTAACTGTTGAGTCCTTTGGCGATCGCGTTGGGCCTGGGCTAACTCTGCGTTGACTTGCGCCACTTTAGCAATCGCCTCTTTTTGTTTGGCAATAGAAGCTCTAATCCTCGCTTCAGCTTGGAATATTGCTTCTTGTTTCGGGCGCTGGGTTGCTACTCCTGCTTTTTCCGCTTGCCACTGACGTAATCTAGCCAGAGCTTCTTGGATATCAGATTCTAAGGGTAAAGGATCGATTTGGGCAATGATTTGTCCTTTGCTAACGAGATCGCCTTCATCTAAATTAATTCTCGCAAGTCTTCCTTCTACGGGAGTTGAAACGAGATAACGCTTGCGAATTCGGGTTTCACCTTCTTCGTCAACAGTTACTAGCAGATCGCCACGCCTTACTTCTGCGACATCAACCGGAATTGGCGAGGGCATAAAGGCCCAAATCAATATGCCAACAAGTCCTAATCCTCCTAATATATAGGGTAATTGTCGCGGTAAATATTTCCTTGTTTGTTGCTTTTTTTCTTGGGCGATCGATTCTGAGGCTGCTTGCTCTTGAGTCCATTGAGCTGATTGGGAGGTTTTATCGATCATTGCTAACTGCTGTTTTGCTATTTAATCAGCACCTTAAATTCTTATTTTAAAAGAATTAACTGACAATCGTGAACTTCTTGTTTTTCAGTTTAGATAACAATTGTGAGGAGATTGCGATCAGAGCTAATAAACTTATTGTAAATGTTTTTTACTTTTCAGTTTTAACCATTCCCCAAAAAATATATTTCAATCTTGTTGTAATATATTTTCTATTGTCGCTTTTAAGTCAGGTAGATTTTGCTCAATTACATTCCAAACTCTATCTAAATTGACTTTCAAATAATCATGAATTAACACATCTCTAAATCCAGCTATCTGTTGCCAAGGAATATCAGCATAAGTTGCTCGAAATTCAGTTGATAGTCTTTTTGTAGCTTCGCCAATAATTTCAAAATTTCTAATTACTGCATCCTGAATTATGATAGTTTCAAGAAATACTTCCTTACCCTCAGAGGTATACAATTCAATACGCTCTATACATTCTTTGATATTGCTTAAATAAAGTCGATCATCTTTCATAAAAATATAGCTTCTTTTAAAACTCTATCTCTAATACATTCATGAAGACTGCTAGGTTCAGTTAAATCAACCTTACAGTTTAGTAGCTGTGCTAAGGACTGTATTAAAGCAATTTGGTCTAAGAGAGTGCATTTTGGTTTAAAATCTACCAAAAAATCTATATCACTATTAATATTTGCTTCTCCCCGCGCAACGGACCCAAAAACTCGCACATTATAAGCTCCATGTTGTGCTGCTATTTCGAGAATCTCTGCTCTTTTGTCTGCTAATAAATCTGCAATGCCTAACCCAATATTTTTGTGATTTTTCGAACTCACAGTATTAAATGTTTAATTAATTACACAAAAAGTTGATTTAAGGAGTCAAAGTTTTCAATGACTAACTTAGGAAATGAACATCTTTTAGAACTCTATTCCTCACAGAAACATTATAGAGTAAATTACTCTCTAGTTTTCAAAACAGCAATTAGATCCAAACGATTGATTTGACGACGAATAATTAACCCTGAACCAATAGCAGCCAATATCACAATCACAAAAGTAAAAGCATAAGTAGATTTATTAATCACTAAAGGTAAACGATACAATTCAGAATTGTAAGCCGCAGACATTAAAGCCGCTAAACCATAGCCAATGCCATAACCTAGAGGAATCGCTAACAAAATTAAAATTGCCTGTTCTCCGAGTAAGATAAATGTCACCTCAGCTTTGGTAAAACCCATAATTCGCAAACTAGCTAATTCTCTACTCCTTTCGGAAAGAGCGATGCGAGCAGAATTATAGACAACACTAACTGTAATGATGCAAGCAAAAATAACTAGCCAAGTAGTCATAATCTTCAAATTCTCCCCACTAATTTCTTCAAAACTCTTTAAACTTGCCTCACGGGTAGATATGCCAGTAACAGCGGGAATTTGTTTTAACTCTGTATAAAGCTGATTAGCAAGATGGTCATCTACCGCCAGATAAGCACCAGAAATCGTTGAACCTTCACGCATCAGTCGATTAAGAGCATTAATATCAATATAGGCTTGTACCCCTAAAAGTTCATCTACTAACCCAGCTACTACAATTTGGCGGGCAGGACGACTTGATTCTAAAACTTCTACGGTCAGAAGATCTCCAGGTTTTACCGCTAAGATTTCTGCCAATTTAGTGGTTAACACTAGTCCATCCCTAGGCAGTAAGACCGAATGTAAATTCTGATCCATCAAACGACGAAATTCTCCCTGGGGTTCGAGACCTGTTAAAGCAGTACGATAGCTACGATGTTGAAAACGCAATCGAGCTGAAACTAAACGAAATGCTTCCGAATCAATGACTCCTGGCAAGTTAGACACTTCATAACGAACGCGAGAAGAGCGGGGTTCATTAAATACAATAGTCATGTCTTCCCGTTGAACCTGACGAAATTGAAAGTCCATTAAATAGTTAACCGAATCCTTCAGATAATGACCACTAATCAGAATTGCCACGGCTAGAGAAACCCCAAAAATTGATAACCCGGCTTGTAATGGTTTACGCTCTAAATTCCGCAGGATGATTCTCCCAGAAACCGAAAATAAACTTTGTAAACCCAATCTTTCGACAATTGTAGGCTTGAACTTGGCTGGAGGCTCGGGACGCATCCCCTGGGCTGGAGGTAAAGCAACTGCTCTATTTACAGCCATAAATGCTCCGATCGCAGCGGCTGAATAACTAACTAAAATGGCAGTAGCCAAGACTCTAGGACTAAAATCGTAACGCAGCACAGGAAATTTATAAAATTGAGCGTAAATTTGCGTCAGTCCTCTACCTAACCAGATTCCTCCGAAAATACCTAAAATTGAACCTATAGTGACAATTATTAGGACAAATTTTAGATAGTGAACCCCAATAGCAAAATTGTCATAACCAAAAGCTTTTAAGACTGCTATTTGTTCGCGTTGGGTACCGACCAATCTCGATAAAACTACATGGAGCAAAAAAGCAGCAATTCCCAAGAAAATTGAAGGTAAGAGAGTGGCCATAATCTCTAAACTCTTAATCTCATCAGAAAGAATTCGATGGGAGAATTGGTCTTCTCTTCCGTAGGCTCCCAAGCCACCATAAGGGTCTAACAGTCTATCTAATTGAGTAATTACCGCAATTTCTTGAGCCCCAGGACTCAAAGAAAGGGTCACATTATTAAATGCGCCATCAAGGTCATAAGCTTTTCCCAAGGCATCTCGACCCATCCAAATAATCCCAAACCGCCTATTGTCAGGATATAATTCTCCGGCTCCCCGCACTTCGTAAACATATTCTGGGGAGAGGGCAATGCCCACGATCTGTAACTTTTCCCATCTGCCATTAATAATGGCTCCAATGCGATCGCCCAACTGTAGTTGATTCGCTTCGGCAAAAGCTTCACTCACAAGGATTTCATTGCTTCTACCTGAGTCTATATACCGTCCTTGACGGGGATAAATATTGTTTAGTATCGAAACCCGTTTTTCAGAAAGAGAAATCAATCTGCCTGTCGCTGGTTCAGGTAAATTAGGTACATCAAGGGTTACATCCACGACAATGCGAGTCTGAGTTTGGGCAACTCCTGGGATTTCCTCAATCTGTTTTTTAAGGGTTTCGGGAGCGCGTTTGAGAGACGCAAACACCTGGGCAAAATGATATTCGTTATAGTAAGTATTCTGAGTTAAAGTCAGGGATGTATAGGCACTCCTTGCCATGATAAAGCTAGCAATGCCGCAGGCAACCACTAAGGCGATCGCAATTACCTGGCCTCTAGCATGCCATAAGTCTCTAAATAATTTGCGATCAAGAGCATTCATATCTCAACTTGCATCAATCAATTGAAATCATAAAGTAGCAACAGTAAACAAAGTAAACTTTAAACAGTCGCATCTAAGTCAATTGTGAATAATATATTTTCGGTAATGTTATAAGTGTCATGAAAGTTAAACAACTAAAAATTAATTCTTTTCGAGGAATTAGTGAATTGACACTAGACTTCGATTTAAATGAGCCTACAGTCTTTGTTGGAATTAATGGGGCAGGCAAATCCAGCATCCTTGATTGTCTTGCTATTTTACTATCTTGGTTTACTGCCCGTGTTCAAAATCCACAAGGGTCAGGTAGTTACTTTAGTGATTCAGACATCAATAATAAAAGTAAAGAAACACACAATAAAATAACAGCCTACACATCTAATTTACAAGATATTAGCTGGTCTTTAACTAAAGTTAAAAAGGGATACAAAAAAGAGACTAATACTAATTTAAGTGGCATAAAGCAGTTAGCAGACCATATTAAATGTCATCACTTAGCTAATCATCGAGCACCATTACCATTAGCAGTTTATTATCCAACCAATCGAGCTGTCCTTGATGTTCCTTTAAGAATCAAGCAAAAACACTTATTTGAGCCTATTAACTCTTATGATCTAGCATTGACTAAAGGGAAAATTGATTTTAGACGCTTTTTTGAATGGTTTAGGAATCGAGAAGATTTAGAAAATGAAAACTATAAATATCATCCAGAACAAGGGCAAGACAAACAATTAGAAGCAGTTAGAACAGCTATATATCAAATATTGGAAGGGTTTTCCAATTTAAGAGTAGAACGCTCGCCTTTACAAATGACTCTTGAAAAAGAAGGTCAAAAATTAATTGTTAATCAACTATCTGATGGAGAAAAATGTTTATTAGCAATGGTAGGAGATTTAGCAAGAAGACTAGCAATTGCTAATCCTTATTCCCAAGATGTACTAAAAGAAGAAGCAATTGTTCTCATTGATGAAATTGAATTGCATCTTCATCCTAAATGGCAAAGAGACATTATTTCAGCACTCAAAAGGACTTTTCCAGAATGTCAATTCATTGTTACAACTCATTCTCCTCAAGTATTGAGTCATATTAAACCTCAAAATATTTATCTTTTAGAAAAAAATACTGAAGGAATTATTTTCAGAAAACCGAAAAGCTCTTTTGGTAGAGATAGTAATAGTATTTTAGAAGATATTATGGAGGTTTCAGAACGCCCCCAAGAGATCAAGGAAGATATTCTTAATCTGTTTCAACTTATTGATGAAGGCAACTTAGGGAAAGCTCAAGAATTACGTCAGAAAATTGCTCATAAAATTGGCTCTGACGAACCAGAATTAATCAAAGCTGGAACTTCTATTCGACGGAGGGAGATTCTTAATCGTTGAAATACATCAAAAAAAATCAACCACCACAAGACTTTATTCAATGGAAAAATTTAGCTAATGAACATTGGCAACCAAACTGGGATAACTTTCAAAAACCACAGAAATCTTCAGTTCATAAGTCATTATTAAAAGAACAAGGCTTGATTTGTTGTTACTGTGGAAGAAGAATTAATCAAACAGATAGTCATATAGAACATTTAAAGCCAAGGAATAAATATCCAGATTTGACTTTAGATTACATAAACTTAATAGCTTCTTGTCAAGGAAAAAGTGATGCTATCCACTCAATTCCAGTACATTGCGGGCATAAAAAGGGAGAATGGTACGAAGAAACTTTGATGGTTTCTCCTTTAGATGAAAATTGTACTAGTTTTTTTCGCTATACAGATGATGGACAAATATTAGCTACCGCAGATTCAGATAAGCAAACAGCGGCGGAAGAAACTATTAAAAGACTAGCTCTTGATGTCAATAAACTAAAAAAGATGCGCGAAAAAGCAATTGAAGGAATTTTAGATGATATAGATTTACTTTCTAATCAAGACTTAAATAACCTTATAGATGCTTTTGAAAACCCTAGTGACAATGGAGTATATGAAGAATTTTGTAGTGCAATTGTTTATGTTCTCAGGCAATATTTATGACTTCTAGATAGTGATTGCTTTCCGAAAAATTACCATTCCAAATCCTCTGGGGCAATCTTAGTATCATTGTGCTGGATACGAATAATCTCACCACTACGCATCGTAATAACACGATCCGCCATCGCAGCAATCCCAGCATTGTGAGTAATCACGGCAATTGTAGTTCCCAACTCACGATTAATTCGCTCTAATACTTGTAAAACCAACTTCCCTGTTTGAAAATCTAAGGCACCTGTCGGTTCATCGCAAAGTAATACTTGGGGACGTTTAGCGATCGCACGCGCGATCGCGACCCGTTGTTGTTCTCCTCCTGATAATTGAGCAGGAAAATGGTCAAGACGATTGTCTAATCCAACTAATCCTAAAGCCACTCTCGGTCGCATGGGATGAGAAGCTATTTCAGTAACTAGAGCCACATTTTCCCTTGCAGTTAGGCTAGGAATTAAATTATAAAACTGAAATACAAACCCTACAGATTCTCTACGGAAGTTTGTTAAACTGCGATCGCCTGCCTGAGTAAGATCCTGCTCTTGGAAGATAACCTGTCCTGTTGTCGGCACATCCAACCCACCCAAAATATTTAGTAGCGTCGATTTTCCGCTACCAGAAGACCCCAATAAAACGATTAATTCTCCCTTATATAAATCAAGACTAACATTATTGAGTGCGGGAACAGAAACCTCTCCCATTTGATAGATTTTACTAATATTTAGTACACGAAAAATAGGGAATTGCTTCCCACTTTTAGAAAGATTGAACTTTTCTTGTCTACTAAAACTTGCCACAAATTAAATTAGATTGAGAGGACTTTCTGAATACTTTTTACTCCAGAATAGCAAATTG
>NZ_ALVZ01000184.1 GCF_000332055.1 Xenococcus sp. PCC 7305
CCGCTGCGATCGCTTGTTCCAAAGATTTAGCCGCCTCGGGAAAATCCTCGATCTTGCCATAGGTTTCGGCAATAGTTGTCAAAACCTCAGCTTTGAAATATGAATCGCTAATAGATTCGACAATTGCTGATGTTTGTTGCAAATTTCCATTTTTCAGAAAAGCTATTGCTGCTTTCGCTCTATACTCATAGCTTACTCGCTCACTTAAATCTGGAAGTTCCCATCGCACCTGCTGAATTTGCCCCTGCGGACTATACCACCAACCCAACCCCACCAAACCAAACACCAAAACCATCCCAACAGCTACCAACTGCTTATACAACCTTCGCCAACTGCGCTGTAAAAGTTTTTCCTTATTCTTATGATTCGCTCCCCAAACCAGAAAAGGTTTTTGCTGCCGAATTAACCCTAATTCCCGCCAATTAAACAGATAACGAGAACTCCGCCGATTCCCCAACCATTCATTAACCCTGCGATCTAGCAATTGATTAGCCTTGTCCGCACTAGTCAACTCTTTCCCTGCCACTTCCCGCAAAGCAGGAATCAATCTTTCATGAGCCAACTCATAAAGCTCAGTCCCATCCTGTTGGACAGGAGTCAACAAACGCACCCCAGGATTCGCCAACCACTGCGTCGCTTCCCTAATCTCACTCGCGGTTAAAGTTCCCTGCATTTTCTGCTGAAGATCTTCAATCGTCAAAGCACCAACCCGCACATTGCGATCCAAATCAGTCATTGCGAACAAAACCTTAATCGCTGCTTGTTTCTGAACCTCTGTAACCCTTGCTTCCAGAGTTCTATTTAGAAACCGTGTCATCAAACCCTCAATCCCACCAATCTTCTGAAAAGCATTCCGACTAAAAGCTTGCAATTCCTTGCTATCTTGTCCCTCAATTGTCCAAGCCAAAACCTGTAAATCCACAGGAGAAATCAAACCATCTTCCCGACTAGCTAATTCTTCTGCCGTTAACTGACGCACAAAACCTTCATCAAATTTCAGTTCTTCTGCCAAGGCAATAACTTGCAGAACTTTAGTCGCTTCTTCTGGCGTAAATCTCTCTAACCTAAACACTTCCTGGGGACTGAGGGAATAACCCAAAGCTTTCTGTATTTCTATCAGTCTGTCTGCCAAATCTCCCCGAATCGAAATCAAAATCTTAATCGGTAAAGGATTCGACGCGAGATACCAATCCTTTAAGCCATTGATAAAAGGCTTGCGATCAGATTTTTGCTTGCAATGGACAAAAAATTGCTCAAATTGATCAAATATTAAAATTAAAGACTTATCTGTCGCAGCAACTGCTAAAGAGAAAATCTCTAACAAATTCTGCTGATCATTTGCTGTTTCCGAGATCTTCAACTCTTTAACTAAAGTCTGATAAACCGTCTCAAAAGGATCGCGATTACTGAAGCGAATATAAATCCCTTGAGCAGAAATTTCTTCTCTGGCTAATTGCGGTAAGATCCCCGCCTGCAAAAAAGAACTTTTCCCCACCCCAGATTCCCCCATCAGAATCCCAAAACGAAAACTATTACTCGTCAGCGATTCCAAACATTCGCGTAAATCTTTCTCCCGCTGCAATTGAGCAAATATTTCCGCATCATCCTCACCAAAAGCTCTTAATCCTTTTATTGCCTTACGTTCAGTGAAATCAGGAAGAGCAGGTGGTTTCTTTTGAATCTTTCTGATAGCAATTACTAAAGCAGTTACAAAAATAGCTAATGCCACAAACCAAAAAATTGCTGGATATTGTTTGGGAAATTCAATATCAAATGTTGATTTTAAACCTTGAGCGGCAATTCCTCCAGGAAAAAAGAATAAAATCCAAATTGCTTCAAAGAGTAGCAACAAAGAAAACAAATTCTTAGTGACGATTAACTTTGCTATCTCTTCAACAAAAGATTCCATGCTCTTCCTGAGCTGGTTGACATTATCTAAATGATTCATCGGTTTGCCTGATTCAAATTACCTTGCCGAAACAAAATAATCTAAGGGAAAATACTTAATTACTACATCATCTAAAAAGCGCCAGCTCAAGTCAACTGCACGAACGGCGCAACAAAAGACAGAACACCCAAGCTATAAGGTATGAAGTTTAATTGAAAAGTTTTGTTACGACAATAAACAGAGAAAATTCACAAAATGTTTTACTCTACTCTTAATCTCACCCAAAATAATCACTTTCCATAATTTGCTGCACTTCGACAAAATTATCTTCGGGAATATCAAAATCAAAAGACATAGTAGAGATGGCATCTTGATATAAATCTGAATATTCAGCTTTTAAATAATTACTGAGACTAGGATTTTTCTTGAGTATTCGGTTGATACGGTTACGAAAATTAGTAACCTCTTGCATCCAACCCCTCCGACATTTTTCTCTCTCGGAATCCCAGTACTTTAACTTTAGGATATGCTCGATTAATCGCTGCATATAGCTATCAAGAGAACGTTTTTCAGACTTCCCCATGTCATCAATTTCGTCCAGCAAATTATCCCAATCCATACCCTCAAAATCTCTATTTTGAATAGCTTCTTTGATTTGCTCAACCCATAGATTAAAGTCTGATTCGTGTAATTGTTTTAAATTACTATCCATGACCATCTCTCGTTTCACCCACGTCATTGAGACTCATTACTTATTACTTAGGCAGTTCCAGGAAAACGTCTGTATTTGAGCATAAATCCCAGTACCATAACCAAAATAATAACGACTGCACCAATACCAATAGGACTGGGTAACCAAAATACAGCCTCGATATGATTCAATTCCCCAGCTTTTAATTGCCAAGTTAGACCCTGATCTGTCACTAAAGCAAGGGGCTCAAGATTATTGGGAGCGTCAATATTATTGGCGATCCAAGGGGTGTTTAAATCAAATTTCAAATCAAGTAGAGAATTGGGAGCAATAGAAATTTTGTCTTGATGTGCCAATAAATTTATAGCCCGTAAATCAATAGTGATATCAAGATGATTGCGCTCGGCGAAGAGTAAATTATTCTGTTGCAAAGAAACCTTAGATCCTAATTTGACCAACTCGGCTTCTTCTCCGACAATCACCGCAGAAGTGTCAGGAACATTCGAGTTAAACAACTGATTAAACTTACTTGATAATTCTTGGCCATTAGTGAAAGGAACAATTAGAACCACCTCCTCAGAGCTCAACTTCTTAACTTTGCCCTGTAACTTACGCGATCGCGATTCGAGACTTTTGAGCCATGCGATCGCCTCGGACTTGCCTAGGTTAGAAAATTGCTCCCCAATCTTAATATGTTGAACTAATGTGCCACTGTAGGGACTATCAAAGTTCAGCCCCACATCATAACGGACACAACCAGTAAGTAAAGTTACGAGACAGAAAAGCAACGGCAACAAAAATCGGCGAGCATTGGCTAAATTTTGCACTGATTTTCTCAATCCTGATGGCTCACTCATTAACCTGCTCCTGATCTTACTGATTGCTTGCTGCCAAAACAATAATATTCTCTCTGACAAATTTAAACAAGAAATAGAGTCAAACGAAGGCAGAAGGAGGAAGGCAGAGGGCAGAAGGTTTGTTTGCTTGAAAGAGGCTTGAACCTCTCCCAAACCTTGTTCGTCCTGAAGGGCGAGGCTTGTATCCCAAAGGGAGAAGTTAGAATTATTCCCTCTGCCATCTGCCCTCTGCCATCTGCCCTCATCTTACTTACATTCTCTCCAAAACAGGAATTCCCAATAAAGATAAACCAAGCTTGAGAGTTCTGGCGGTCAAATCTGCCAAAATTAAACGAGAAGTTCTTTGGGGTTCGGCGGCATTTAAAATCCCACAGCGATCGTAAAACTGATTGAATTTTTGACTAAGTTCAAAAAGATATTGGCACAGACGATTAGGCAACAATTCCTGTTCCACTTCTTGAAGCACCTCTGATAGTTGCAAAATATGTTTCGCTAAAATCAATTCTGCTTCTTCACTCAAAACTATCTCAGCTGATTCTAGCTTAGTAAAATCAATATTTCCCTTGCGACTAATTCCTTGAGGTCTCACATAGGCATACAACAAATAGGGTGCAGTATTACCCTTGAGAGCGAGCATTTTTTGAAAGCTAAATTTATAATCAGTCGTTCTATTTTGACTAAGATCAGCATATTTAACCGCACTAATACCGACAATTTGCGCAACGCGATCAATAAATTCGGTAGTTTCTGATCTTTCTTCTTCCTCTAATCTAGCTTCGATATCCTGACGGGCTTGGACGATCGCTTCATCCAATAGAGATTTTAGTTTAATAGTCTCTCCAGAACGGGTTTTCAGTCTTTTGCCATCTTCCCCTAAGACCAAACCAAAGGGAACATGAATTGCTTCGACATTCTCAGGCAATAATCCTGATTTTTTAGCAACTTGAAACACCCCCGCAAAATGATTACCTTGTCCCGAATCCGTCACATAAATAATCTTGTCAGCATGGTCTTCTGCTACTCGATAGTTAATTGCTGCTAAGTCTGTAGTTGCATAATTAAAGCCACCATCAGTTTTTTGGACAATTAAAGGCAAAGGATCGCCGTCTTTATTAGTAAAGCCTTCGAGAAAAACACATTTGGCTCCTGCATCTTCTTCCAGTAAACCTTGCTCGTCTAGTTTGGCAAGGACATCAGGTAAAAAAGGATTATAAAAGGATTCGCCTCTTTCGGTGAGATTAATATCTAATAAATCGTAAATTACCTGAAATTCTCGACGGGATTGCTCGCAAAGTAGACCCCAAGCATGACGACTATCTTCGGCTCCTGCCTGCAAATTTACAACTTCATTTCTGGCAGTTTCTTTAAATTCAACATCTTCATCAAAACGGATTTTTGCCTTTTTATACAGAGAAACCAAATCTCCAATGTCTAAGGCATCGGCTGTGGTTAAAGCTTCGGGATAAGCTTCTCGCAAATAGGCAATCAACATACCAAATTGGGTTCCCCAGTCACCAATATGATTGAGACGCAACACATCATAACCACGAAATTCGAGAATACGAGCGATACAATCACCAATAATCGTCGATCGCAAATGTCCCACATGCATTTCTTTGGCAATATTGGGACTGGAAAAATCGACTACGATCTTGCTTGCTGGTTCTACTTTTTCAATTCCTAAATTGCGATCACCTTGAATTTCAGTAAGTAGTCCTGCTAGGTATGTAGGTTTAACAGTAAAGTTAATAAACCCAGGCCCTGCAATTTCAGGGGTTTCCCAGGTGTCATTTGCGGGAAGATTGGCTATGATTTTTTCTGCGATCGCCCTAGGGGATTGTTTTAGCTTTTTTGGTAGGGATAAAGCTACATTAGACTGATAATCACCAAATTTAGGATTGTTAGTTGCGGCTACCAAAGGATCTGTCGCTGCCAACTCATCACCAAAAGCAGCGACTAAAGCATCTTTAACCGCAATTTCAAATAATTCGCGTAGGGATTTCATAGTGATAAATTATAGAAACTTATTTTAATAATTAAAGTCTTGTACAGACATAGAACCTTAATTTATCATCAATTATGACGAAGTCTTTATTTACTTTCACCCTAGGAATTGGCTATTTAATACTCGCTACATTTGCCTCCTTAGCAGAAACCTCATCTGCTGTAACTCAAGAATATCCAGAAGAATATAGTCAAAATTATCACCAAGAATGTAAAGCTACTGCGATCGCAGAAGGGTTGCCAGATATTGAAGCGGAGACTTTATGTAACTGTACTCTCAGAGAATTTCAACAAAAATATACTATCGATGAATTTAAAGATCTCAACAAGCGATCAGAAACTGATACTGCTGCCTCGGATGCTTTGATTGAAGTTGGAGAATTATGCTTTGAAGAGATTTTATTTGAATAGAAGATGAAAATTCAGGTTCAAGTTAAGCCCAATTTTAAAAAGCAAAGTATTAAAGAGGATTCTGATGGATTTTTAGTGATAAGGCTCAAGTCGCCGCCTGTAGATGACAAAGCGAATAAGGAGTTGATCGCTATTTCGGCTAAAAAATATCAAGCTTCTAAGTCTCAGATTATAATTTTGTCGGGAACTACGAATAAGCATAAAGTAATTGAAATTAATAAAATGAGGCAATGGAACTAAAAAAATATAGTGATGTGATCGAGTACTTGAGAAAGAAAAAAAGACCGACTCATTTACTTTTAGGAAATGGATTTAGCATGGCTTACGACTCAGAGATTTTCTCTTATAACGCGCTTCATCGCTTTATTGATAAGTTAGATAATGAGCTTCTTACAAGACTCTTTGAAATTGTAAACACGAAAAATTTTGAGTTGGTTCTACAGCAGTTAGAAAACTTTTGTGAGTTAATTGATGCATTTGGAACAGACCCAACACTGAAGGATAAAGTACAGGTAGCTAGCAAAACACTTAAAGAGAGTCTTATCGAAGCAATAGAAGAACTACATCCTGAGCACGTATTCAAAATTCCACAAGAAAAAAGTCAAGCTTGTTCAAAATTCTTAAGTCAATATTTATCTAATGATGGGCACATTTTTACAACTAACTATGATGTTTTGCTTTATTGGGTATTAATGAGAAATAGTCTGGCAAGTCATATCGATGGTTTTGGCAGAGATGTTGAATATTCAGATAATTTTGATCCAGACGACGAACCCGAAGCTTCTGAACTTCGCTGGGGCAGAAACAAAAGTAAACAAAACGTTCATTATATGCATGGTGCATTACATATTTTTGATACAGGAGTAGAAATAATCAAGGAAGAATATGATTGCGAAAACTACATAATGGATAAAATTAAGAAGAGACTGTTAAGAAAGCAATATCCTGTTTTTGTAACAGCAGGAACTAGCAGCCAGAAATTAGAACATGTAATGCATAACAGATATCTTAGTGAATGCTATGAATCACTTTGTAATATAAGTGGCTCATTGGTTGTGTTTGGTTTTGGTTTCGGTGAATATGACGAACACATCATAGAGGCAATCAATAAAGCATCTAGATTGAAAAAAGACAGAAAATTTAAAGACAAGTTGTGGAGTATCTATATTGGAGTCAATTCTTCAAGAAGCCAAAATCACATAGAAAAAATATCAGATAAGTTTGAATGTAAAGTCAATATATTTGATGCAAAAACTGCCCGAGTGTGGGGATAAAAACAGTGATCACATGGTCTTAATGAATTAGCGACCGTGATAAAAACTTAATCTGAACTTAATTAAATGTTAAATTAAGTATATGAATTTTGAGTGGGATGAAGAAAAAAACGCGATTAATCTTGCCAAGCATGGTTTTGACTTTGCTGATGCGTCAAAAATCTTTGATTTTCCAATGGTTGTGGATCTGGATCTCCGAGAAAACTATGGTGAGGACAGATGGATTGGCATTGGTTTACTCAATGGAAGAGTTGTTGTAATTGTTTACACTGAGATAAACGAGCAATTAATCCGAATCATTTCACTAAGAAAAGCACTATCTCATGAAAGAAAACGATATGAAAAATACATCAAAAACAGATTGGGCTAGAATCGACGCCATGACTGATGAGGAAATTGATACATCCGATGTTCCTCCCCTAACGGATGAATTTTTTTCTAAGGCAAAACTTCGTCTTCCTAACCCATCAAATACAACTGTTTCTGTTGAAGTAGATACCGAGACTTTGGAATGGTTTCGAAAACAAGGAGAATCAGCTAGTCAACAGATGAGTGCGGCATTAAAAATTTATGCAGCAGCACATAAATATTCAGGTTAAAACCTAAGTCTATGGAATCAGCGCCAACTGAAAAACCAACAATTTTTCGCACAGAGCGAGAGCTAGCGATCGTAAAAGTCAGCACAGCATCCGAATCAATTCGCAGTTCCGAGTTTGTTTTGTCTGGACTGAAAATGATCCAACTGATGTTGAAATTGTTGATTATCACTAAAATAAGCATTATGAATCGTCCAATTAATCGTATGCGTCCAGTTCACCCAGGAGAGATTCTTCGTGAGGATTTTCTGAGTCCTATGAATATGAGTGTTAATGCCTTAGCACTAGCTCTGAATGTTCCTGCTACTCGTATTCACGAAATTGTCAAAGAGCGTCGTTCAATTACTGCTGATACGGCGGAGCGTCTAGCTCGCTACTTTGGCGGTGATGCAGTATCTTGGCTCAACCTTCAGGCTATTTATGATCTCAAAACACTTACAACGCGCGATGAAATTATGAGGCGGGTTGAACCACGTACCAAAGAATCTATAGCCTAAGTGCGATCTTATTTATTCTTCCTTTATCTATCTTCCAAAAGAATAAAGTGATGGACTTAATCTTGTTGAAGGCGGCGATGCTGCTCAACAAGTGCAGAAAACTGCTCAGCATTTACCTCTTCATAGACTTGCTCTTGAGGCTGAGCATCAACACGATCCATTAATCCCTGAAATGCTGTTTTGTCATTTCGATGCTCTAGAACATATTTTTTTAGTTCTCCCATTGTCATCGTTTGAAAGTCAGACTTCATCGATAAACCTCCAATTTCCATTAGGATAGATTTAAATCAAAATTTCTCCTCCTGCAAGAATAATTGTATTTCCAGTTCTTTCATCTAGTCCAATTGAAAAGAGTTCGTGAAGCTGCGGACAGAAAGGACGATGACTTATACAATAGGAAGTTGCTTATTGCTCTTTGAATATTTATCTGTTATATAGTTCTTCATCCATGACCGTAAAGCAACCTAATCTATCTACTCAATACAACCCCAAATCAACAGAAGCTAAATGGCAGGAATTTTGGGAGTCGCAAGAAATATTCAAAGCTGATCCTAATCATGATGGGGAACCCTATTGTATCGTCATCCCACCTCCCAACGTTACAGGGAGCTTGCATATGGGACATGCTTTCGAAGCATCTTTGATCGATACTTTGACTCGTTACCATAGAATGCTGGGGCGGAATGCTTTATGGCTGCCAGGAACAGATCACGCAAGTATTGGAGTAAGCACTGTATTAGACAAAAATTTACGGGCAGAAGGCAAAACCCGTCAAGATTTGAGCAGAGAAGAATATTTAAAGCGAGCGTGGCAGTGGAAAGAGGAATCGGGCGGTAAAATTGTCAATCAACTCAGAAAAATTGGGGTTTCTGTTGATTGGACAAGAGAAAGATTTACCATGGACGAGGGGCTATCCAAAGCTGTTAAAACTGCATTTATCCATCTCTACGAAGCAGGATTAATCTATCGTGGTAACTATTTGGTAAATTGGTGCCCTGCTTCTAAATCAGCAATTTCCGATGTAGAGATTGAAAACCAAGAAGTGGCTGGACATCTCTGGCATTTTCGCTACCCTTTAACCGATGGCAGTGGTTATGTAGAAGTAGCAACAACTCGCCCCGAAACAATGTTGGGAGATACCGGAGTTGCCGTTAACCCAGCAGACGATCGCTACAAAGATTTAATTGGTCAAACTCTTACTTTGCCAATCATCGGTCGAGAAATTCCGATTGTTGCCGATGAATTAGTTGATCTCGAATTTGGAACAGGTTGTGTGAAAGTGACTCCTGCCCATGATCCCAATGATTTTGAAATGGGACAACGCCATAATTTACCCATGATCAATATCATGAACAAAGATGGCACCCTCAATGAAAATGCAGCAGAGTTTGTGGGGCAAGATCGCTTCGTTGCCAGGAAAAATGTCGTGGCGAAACTAGATGAGCTGGGGGTTTTAGTAAAAATCGAAGAATATAGTCATAGTGTGCCCTTCAGCGATCGCGGAAAAGTCCCGGTAGAACCACTCCTCTCTACCCAATGGTTTGTCAAAATGGAATCTTTGAGCAGTAAAGCCTTAGATTTCCTGGATAATAAGCAGGAGCCTCGCTATATTCCTGAACGCTGGCAGAAAGTGTATCGGGATTGGTTAGTAAAAATCAAAGATTGGTGTATTTCCCGTCAGCTATGGTGGGGACATCAAATTCCTGCTTGGTATATTGTCTCGGAAACTAAGGGAGACATTACTGACAATACGCCTTTTGTCGTTGCCCATAGTGAAGAGGAAGCCCAAGAAAAAGCGATCGCCGAATACGGCGCAGATATTACCCTAAAACAAGATCCCGATGTTCTTGATACCTGGTTTTCCTCGGGTTTATGGCCGTTTTCTACTATGGGATGGCCTGATGACACTGCGGATCTTGCAACCTATTACCCCACTACAACCTTGGTCACCGGGTTTGATATTATTTTCTTCTGGGTGGCTCGCATGACAATGATGGCGGGATATTTTACCGATCAGATGCCGTTTCAGGATGTTTATATTCATGGTTTGGTCTTGGATGAAAAAGGCCAAAAGATGTCCAAATCCAAAGGCAATGGCATTGATCCTTTGTTAATGATTGATAAATATGGTGCTGATGCCTTGCGCTTTACTTTAATTAAAAAAGTAGCTGGTGCAGGACAAAATATCAGTTTTGATTATGATCGCAAAAAAGAGGAATCCTCTTCAGTAGAAGCTTCCCGTAACTTTGCCAACAAAATCTGGAATGCGGCGCGTTTTGTCATGATGAACCTCGATGACAAAACCCCCCAGGACTTCCCTGCTATAGATGCGCCTGAGTTGGCAGCAGATTTTGAATTATGCGATCGCTGGATTCTGTCTCGTTTTAATCAAACTGTGCAACAAACTAGAGCTAATATCGAAAATTATGCTTTAGGAGAAGCCGCCAACGGCCTGTATGAGTTTATCTGGGGAGATTTCTGTGATTGGTATATTGAACTGATCAAATCTCGTCTCTGGCAGGACGCAACATCCAAAGAACGTTTAGCCGCCCAATCAACGCTCGCCCATATCCTAGACGGTACTTTAAAGTTACTGCATCCTTTGATGCCTCACATTACCGAGGAAATTTGGCAAACTTTAACCCAATCAGAAGGCACCAAAACCTTAGCTATCCAGTCTTATCCTGAGATCTCTCCTGAGTTGCTGCAACCGCAACTAGAAAAAAGCTTTGAGCTACTTTTTGGGGTAATTCGCACCATTCGCAATCTCAGAGCCGAAGCGTCAATTAAACCAGGGGCAAAAATCAGCGTCATTCTCCAAACAGAAAGCACAGAAGAAATTGCAAGCTTACAACCCGTAACGAATTACATTAAAGGTATTGCCAAACTAGAGCAACTTACGATTACAAATAGTCTAGAAGAAGATCCTGGACAAGTAATTGTAGGGATCTTTGGCACAATTCAAGTAATTGTTCCCTTGTCTGGAATGGTTGACATTCCTGCTTTGCGTAGTAAATTGGAGAAAAATCTAGCAAAAGTGGAAAAAGATCTTAAATCCTTGTCAGGTCGTCTAAATAACCCAGGCTTTGTTAATAAGGCGCCAACAGAAGTTATTCAAGCTGCAAAGGATGCTCTGGCTGAAGCTGAAAAACAAGCAGAAATTTTACGCGATCGCCTAGATCGTCTCCAGTAATCCACTCTTCATGACCAATACTTAAAGGTCGATGGCCTTTTTTCCCCTTGAATTATCTACCGCTCAAATCTCGCCCACTCAATTCGCTGATGCTATACCTAGCACAAGTTCAAAAAAACCCGATTTCTCAACAAATAGAACTACAAACCTTGGCTTGTCAAACCACAGAAACAGTTTGGGAAGTTGATAAGTCTGATGTTTTTCCTTTAGCTAAAGATAGTTCTCTTGGGGAAGGAGTTTTGGTCTTAGTCGAGAGAGAATCTAATGGTGAAATAATTAGTATCCAAGAAGCCAAAGAATGGTTATTGGGCTTATTGCAACAATATTTGACCAAAAATGCGATTAATCCTCAATTTGTTGAATCCGAGCAGAATAAAATTGAGCAGTGGCGTCAGGAAATTACTTCGCAAAATCTAGAATTAAATCGCCGTTTTTTAGAAATAGAAACTCGTCGTGAGGAGTTACAGCAATTGGAGCAGTCTTTGAAACAGGAAAAGGAACATCTAGAAGAATTGGCAAAAAAATTGCAGCAATGATCTAAGGGGAAAAGGTTTTAGGTTTTAGGTTTTAGGTTTTAGGTGTTGGGGAAATCCCAAAAAACCATAACTCTCTAGATTTATCCTTCTTGCCCTACGGGCGCAGCCGCCTTGTTAAACAACGTGAATTCGATGAGTACAAAATTTACTAGTTCTGAATAGGGACTTAGGGATTTGGGGATTTGGGGAAAAGCCTATTACTTCGTGGTTCAACTTGGGAAATTTAATCAAAAGGAAAATTCGTCGAACTGACGTTAAACAACATTAAGATTCTTTACCTGATAAATACAGTTATGTTTTGCGGGCTGCCGTTGAACTATTATTGACAATTGGAATAAGAAAATATAATCAGTAATATAAAAACTGATAATAGAATTTTTCAGACGTGATTGCTTGCTATAAGGAGAAATCTTATGAAATTAGCTTATTGGATGTATGCGGGGCCTGCCCACATCGGAACGCTGCGAATTGCTAGTTCTTTTAAAAATGTTCATGCTATTATGCATGCTCCCTTGGGAGATGATTATTTTAATGTCATGCGCTCTATGTTGGAGCGGGAACGAGATTTTACTCCGGTTACAGCCAGTGTTGTCGATCGCAAAGTATTAGCTCGTGGCTCTCAGGAAAAAGTAATTGATAATATCACCCGCAAGGATCAAGAAGAAAATCCTGATCTGATTGTGCTTACCCCCACCTGCACTTCAAGTATTTTGCAGGAAGATTTACAGAATTTCGTGGATCGTGCTCAACTGGAGTCTAAAGGAGATGTTCTTCTAGCTGATGTGAATCATTATCGAGTTAATGAATTGCAAGCTGGCGATCGCACTTTAAGTCAAATCGTCGAGTTCTACATTAACAAGGCTCGGAAAAAAGGAGAATTACCCCAGGGTAAAACTGAAAAACCCTCGGTCAATATTATTGGGATTTCGACTCTTGGTTTTCATAATAACCACGACTGCACCGAACTCAAACGCCTAATGGCTGATTTGGGCATCGAGGTTAATGCGGTGATTCCTGATAAAGCATCAGTCCATGATCTTAAAAATTTATCTCGTGCTTGGTTTAATTTAGTTCCCTATCGGGAATTAGGGCCGATGACGGCGGAATATTTGGCTAAAGAATTTGAGATGCCCTATGTCGATATTACGCCTATGGGAGTTGTGGAAACTGCTCGTTGTATTCGTAAGATTCAGGAAGTACTCAACGCTCAAGGTGCCAATGTTGATTACGAAGATTACATCGAGAACCAAACCCTCCATGTTTCTCAAGCTGCTTGGTTCTCTCGTTCTATTGACTGCCAAAACCTCACTGGTAAAAAAGCTGTCGTCTTCGGAGATAGCACTCATGCGGCGGCAATGACGAAAATTTTGGCGCGGGAAATGGGAATCCATGTTGTCCTAGCCGGAACCTATTGTAAATACGATAAAGATTGGTTTAGAGAACAGGTTGGCGAATATTGTGACGAGATTTTGGTAAGTGAAGATCACGGGGAAATTGGCGATGCGATCGCAAGAATTGAACCTGCTGCTATTTTCGGTACGCAAATGGAACGTCATGTGGGAAAACGTCTTGATATTCCTTGTGGGGTAATCGCAGCACCAATTCATATTCAAGATTTTCCTGTAGGCTACAAACCTTTCTTGGGTTATGAGGGCACCAATCAAATGGCAGATCTGGTCTACAATTCCTTTACTTTGGGTATGGAAGATCATCTGTTGGAAATCTTCGGTGGTCATGATACCAAGGAAGTTATTACCAAAGGAATTTCTGCTGGTTCTGATTTGAATTGGACAAAAGAAGCTCAAACTGAATTAAATAAAGTTCCTGGTTTTGTGCGCGGCAAAGTGAAACGCAATACGGAAAAATTTGCCCGAGAAAGAGAGTTTAGTGAAATTTCTCTTGAGGTGATGTATGCAGCGAAAGAAGCTGTTGGAGCATAAGTAATAAGTAATAAGTAATAAGTAATAAGTCTTTATTTATTGCTCATTTATTTGACTTGTTTCCCTTTGAATTTAGTTTTATGGTCTAAAAAGCGATCGCAGTTCTGGCAATGGAATTTTGCGATCGCTTTTTCTCTGAAATGTAAAAAGAATAGATCCAAATTATATTGGTCCAATATAGAGTTGCTCTGCCATTTTCCTTCGCTTAGCAACTTTCAGTTTTTTTTTAGGTTTACCTATGGGTAAATAAAAGAATCTTGTTTAGAATTGGCTTGGAAAACACCATGCCCTTTGAGGTCTAAATCTCATCCCTTCGTTCCTCGATAAAATCCACCAGCTCCTATGTTATACCAAGAAAACTCTATAGATACAGTAAATATAGAAGGGAAAGATCCCAATTTTGCCCGACAAGAAATAGTATCTAATTCGATTAACTTGACCTCCGATATTCAAAAACAGTTAGATTCTTTCAAGGATTATATTTTAGAAAGCAAAAAAATTCCTTTGACAGACTTTATCGTTATTGACAAAGGTTTAGTTTTAGAAAATATTGAACAATTAAAAGCCAATTTACCTTCTGCACTGGCGATCGCGAATGAAGTTCTCCAGCAAAAACAAGAAATCATTGACAAAGCGGAAGATTATGCCCGCAAAAGCCTGCTTTCAGCAGAGCAAAAAGCCGAAAAAATATTGCAAGATTCTGTTATCATACGCCAAGCGGAGCTAAGAGCAGCCCAGATACAACAAAATGCCGAGGAAGAATGTGCACAACTATTACAAACCACCCAAGAGGAAATAGAAAGGCTGCGGGAGTTAACAGCGATCGAATACGAAGAGATTCAAAAAGGTGCTGATACCTACGCCACAAATGTCTTGAGTGACTTGGAAGGGCAACTTGTACAAATGTTGGAAGTAACTCGTAATGGTCGTCAACAACTAGATCCGCTGCGCCAAAGTAATGAGTAATTAGAGTAATAAGTAAAATGAGCAACAAAAAAGTGATTCGTACCGACAAAGCACCTGCTCCTGTGGGTCCTTATAATCAAGCTATCTCGGCTTCAGGAAATATGATTTTTCTAGCAGGTCAGATCGCTCTTGATCCGCAAACGGGCGAGATTGTCGGCGCATCAGATGTGGCTCAACAAACCGAACAGGTAATGAAAAATATTGCTGCGGTTTTAACTGAGGCTGGGGCTGATTGGTCGAACGTGGTTAAAACTAGTGTTTTCCTTGCCGATTTAGGCGATTTTGCCACAGTCAACCAAATTTATGGTAAGTACTTTGATGAAGCTACAGCTCCGGCTCGCGCTTGTGTGGAAGTTTCTCGTTTACCTAAAGATGTTCTAGTCGAAATAGAATGTATTGCTGTTATTGATTGATTAAAGTAAAAGGGAACTTTCTCCAAGGGCGAAACCCAAGTTATGCAGCGTTAGACTTACTCTTAGGTAATGATACCGAACGAGCCATTTCCCGGAATTTATTTAAACTTGCTCCTGGGCGACGATTAGGATTTGGTTTAGGAATCAAATAATTATTAGCAAAAGTGTTTTCGTCAGTTTCACTTTGGTTACTATTCTTCTGGTAAACAGCATTAATAATTAATTGCTCCACATTATCAACTGCTCTATAGACTTTTGCTGTCGAAGCGACTGAAGTAGCTTGGGAATTGATTGGTTCTTCTTGCCCTTTGCTGTCCAATTTTGTCTTCGGAGCTGACCCAGTTACGACAACAGCTTCATTATTTACATCTGTGCTTGATTGATCATCGTCGATTTCCAGAAAAAATCCCTCAGATTTTTTTCCCCAAGGCAGTAGATTTTTGACGAAAGAAACTATGTTCTTGACGAAAGAAATTATTTTATTAAACATTTTTTGGCTTTTAAATAAATTGATTACGATAAGGTGGAAGACTTTGTAACAAGACTCTAAGGTTGTGAAATACAAGTTCAGACAATCATCTATCTTCAGTTGATTACACAAGTCATGAATGCACGAAATATATTTTATCTTCTACCACTAAAATCTAATTCTTAGAGACAAAAATTAATTTTCGCAACAAAAGTTAACAAAATCCAGATTAAATATAAATCAAGGAAAATGGCCTGAGCAGTTGTCGTGACCCTTAATATTTAAAAAAGTTTTTATAAGTTAAAGTTCAGTAATAAGCCTTTAAGCTTAACTAATCTTCATAAAAATCAATCAATTTTCATTTTCTTGGGGAATCATTGCACATTGTTTGCACAGACAATTTGATTCAATGGTTTCAGTCTCAAAACCACCGAATTTTCTAACTTTAGGAAATTTTTCAGTGTTGAAGATTAATTTTTAAAATCAGTACAAATTGTTGACTGTTTTTTCATCTAAAATTGTAAGTCAGCAATTTTAGGGTTCAGTTTTCCCAATCGGATTTTTTTACAAATCAATATTCAGGAGAATAGTTTATGTTGGATGCTTTTACGAAAGTGGTTTCCCAGGCCGATAACCGTGGTCAGTTAGTGAGCGATACGCAAATTGATGGACTCTTGGCTATGGTAAAAGAAGGTGCCAAACGCACTGATGCGGTGAATCGGATTACTAGTAATTCCTCCGCGATCGTCACTAATGCAGCACGAGCATTGTTTGAAGAACAACCTCAATTGATTGCTCCTGGGGGTAATGCTTACACCAGTCGCCGGGTTTCTGCTTGTCTGCGGGATATGGACATTGTTTTGCGCTATGTCACTTATGCCGTATTCCTAGGCGATGCTAGTGTGATGGAAGATCGTTGCTTGAACGGTCTTAGAGAGACCTATGTGGCTTTGGGGGTTCCCACTTCTTCTATGGCGACTAGCATTCTGAAAATGAAAGAAGCGGCTATTTCGGTAGCAAATGATCGCAACAATATCACCCCAGGTGACTGTAGTGCTTTGATGGCTGAAATAGCAAGCTATTTTGACAGAGCAGCAGCGGCTGTAAGCTGACATTTGATTAATTCACCTACAATTCACCTAAAAAAGTTTCTATTCATTTAAAAATATTCCGGAGATATTATCCTGATGAAGACACAATTAACTGAAGCAGTCGCAACTGCTGATTCCCAAGGACGTTATTTAGGCAACGTTGAGCTGCAAGTTGCATTTGGTCGCCTGCGTTTGGCTACTGCGGATCTGCAAGCCGCAAAGGCCTTGTCGGCTAAGGCTGAACAATTAGCTCAAGGTGCGGCGAATGCCGTCTATCAAGCATTTCCCTACACACTTACCATGAAAGGCAATAACTATGCTTCTGATGACCGTGGTAAAGCTAAATGTGTGAGGGATATTAGCTACTATATTAGAATTATTCAATACTGTCTGATCGCGGGAGGAACTGGGCCAGCTGACGATTACCTACTAGCAGGCTTGACTGAAATGCACAACAGTTTTGAGTTGGTTCCTAGCTGGTATGCTGAAGCGCTTAAGTATATAAAAGCCAACCATGGAGTGACCGGAGACCCAGGGCTCGAGCTCAATTCTTACATAGACTACATTATCAACGCACTCTAAAGGAGAAACTAAGTGGCAATCACAACAGCAGCATCTCGATTGGGAGTATCTGCCCTTAGCGATCGCAAGCCCCTTGAATTACGTCCCAACTGGACTCAAGATGATGTGAAATCAGTGATTTATGCTGTTTACCGACAGATTTTCGGCAATGATTATATTATGTTGTCGGAACGGCTAACAGCAACTGAGTCTTTGCTGTGTAATGGTTCGATTACGGTGCGAGATTTTGTGCGAGCAGTGGCCAAGTCAGAACTGTACAAGCGAAAATTTTTACACGATAACTTTCAAACCAGGGTAATTGAGTTAAATTTTAAGCATTTGCTAGGTCGTGCGCCCTATGATGAGTCTGAGGTTATTTATCATCTCGATCTCTATCAGAATCAGGGGTTTGAAGCTGATATCGACGATTACATAGATTCGGCAGAATACGAAGCGAATTTTGGGGAAAATATCGTTCCCTACTACAGAGGTTTTAGCACCCAAGTCCAGCAAAAGACCGTTGGCTTTCCCCGTATGTTCCAACTATATCGTGGTTATGCAAACAGCGATCGCGCTCAAGCAGCGGGAAAATTATCCCGCCTGGCTAAAGATTTAGCTGCCAATCGTGCTTCGGCAATAGTTGGGCCTTCGGGTAAAGCAGAAGGATTTGCTTTTCTTCCTGCTCAAAAAGGCGATGCTTCGGTTAGTTCTTTTGGTGGCTCCAAGGCTTTTGGTTCGGGTCGGCTGTTTCGAGTTGAAGTAGCAGGCATAGGCAAACCTGGTTACCCCAAAGTTCGCAGAGTCAATAAAGCCGTGATTATTCCTTACGAAGAACTTAGCTCTCATATGAAAAGAGTGCAGCGTCAAGGCGGAAAGATTGCAAGCATTGTCCCAGTTTAGTTCTTAGTCAAGAGGCTAAGACAAAAACTTTACCTAAAACCTGATCTATATTTTTTGGAGGAATCTATACAATGAGTATTGTCACGAAGTCCATCGTGAATGCTGACGCCGAGGCTCGTTACCTGAGCCCGGGTGAACTAGAAAGAATCAAAGGCTTTATTTCTTCTGGTGGTAGTCGTTTACGTATTGCTCAAGTACTTACCGAATCTCGTGAGCGCATTATAAAAGAAGCGGGAGACGCTCTGTTCAAAAGTCGTCCTGATGTGGTCGCTCCTGGGGGCAATGCCTATGGCGAAGAAATGACTGCAACTTGTTTGAGAGACTTAGATTACTATTTAAGACTAGTAACCTACGGAATAGTAGCTGGTGATGTTGCCCCGATTGAAGAAATTGGCCTAGTTGGCGTTAAAGAAATGTACAAGTCTCTGGGCACTCCGATTGAGGCCGTAGCTCAGGGTATTCGTGAGATGAAGAATATAGCTTTTTCTTTAATGTCTGGGGAAGATGCTGGGGAAGCTGCTTCCTACTTCGACTATGTTGTTGGAGGTCTACTCTAACAAAGAGAGCTAAGAACATTTATCTAGAAAAGTCTTATTTTGCCCTAAGACTACTAGAACGTTATTCAGACCAGATAGGACTAATAAAAAAACTATGCAAGACGCAATCACTTCTATTATCAACTCAGCTGACGTCCAGGGTCAGTATTTAGGAGCGCCCGCTTTGGATACGCTCAAGGCTTATTTCCAAACTGGGGAGCTCAGAGTTCGTGCAACTAATACGATTAGTGCCAACGCTGCGGCGATCGTCAAAGACGCGGTGGCCAAATCCTTGTTATATACTGACACGACTCGTCCTGGTGGTAACATGTATACCACTCGTCGCTATGCAGCATGTATCCGTGACCTAGACTATTATCTGCGCTATGCAACCTATGCCATGCTCGCTGGAGATCCTTCCATTCTGGACGAGCGCGTTCTAAATGGCTTAAAAGAAACTTATAGCTCATTAGGGGTTCCCGCAGGGACAACTGTACAAGCTATCCAAGCGATGAAAGAAGTTACTACTGGTTTAGTTGGTGATGCGGCAGGCAAAGAAATAGGAGTGTATCTTGACTATATCTGCTCTGGCTTAAGCTAAAACCGTCGAATTCCTTTTAAGTCGAAATTGCCAGACTTTTTCTGGGACAAAAATTTTAAGATTTTAAAAGGAATTTTTGGCAAATTGTATTGATATCTATGTGAAGCTTTATTTAAGACTGGAGGTTTATATAAACGTGGCTACCCCTTTACTTGCTTATGTTCCTTCCTGCTCCAACCAGCGCGTAGATGCTCTGGGTGCTCGGGATGACGAAGCTATTATTTATTCAACTGATGATCTGTTTTCTCCCACCGAGATGGGTAATCTCATTGATGCTGCCTATCGTCAGATATTTTTTAGGGCATTTGAGTGGGATCGCGAAGTTTTCTTGGAATCCCAACTGCGAAACCGACAAATTACAGTACGTGATTTCATTCGTGGCCTCTTACTTTCAAATACTTTTATTGATAGTTTTTACAATAAAAACAATAATTACCGCTTTGTGGAACATTGTGTACAAAAAGTTTTGGGACGTAAAGTTTATAGTAATTCGGAGAAAATTTCTTGGTCGGCAGTAGTCATGACTCAAGGAGTCAAAGGGTTTGTTGATCAGCTCCTCGATAGTGATGAATATATCGAAAATTTTGGGGAGAATACTGTTCCCTATCATCGCCGTCGGATTCTCCCAAGTCGGGCCATGGGAGAGACTCCCTTCAACATTACTTCTCCTCGTTATGATGCCTACCATCGCGATCAATTAGGCTTTCCTAAAGGGATTTGGCAAGAGGCTGTTCGCAACTTTATTCCCTACGATAAAAAGCCCAAAACCGGCGATCCTCGTTTGTTCCTCAAAATGGCGAAAAGTCTGAACTCTAAAGTTACAAATAAGTAAGCTGTAATTAATATTATGAACAGTACTTTAATTGATACAACCATTGACAGAATATCAGGATCAACTATCGGATTAGATGAAGATCACAGCCCTGTAGAACTATTTTTGCCTACTTCGTCAGCGGAAATAGCAATAGTAATTCGTGCTATTTATCGTCAGATATTAGGTAATGCCTATATTATGGAAAGCGAACGTTTAACCGTTGCAGAATCTCTATTACAAGGAGGAGAGATCAGCGTCAGGGAATTTGTCCGTTGGCTAGCCAAATCAGAGCTATATAAATCTCGGTTTATCAACAATTGTCCACGCTATCGTTCTCATGAATTAAACTTTAAACATCTTCTCGGACGTGCTCCCGATGGATATAGCGAAACTCTTTTCCACAGTCAAATATTAGATAGTCAAGGTTACGAAGCTGATATTGATTCTTATATTGATAGTGATGAGTATCAAAATGTTTTTGGGGAGAATATAGTTCCTTATTATCGGGGTCATAAAACCCAAACAGGGAAGAAATTATTGGGATATACCAATATGTTTAAAATGTTGGACAGCGTCTCAACAAGTGACAAAGCAGGAAAAACGGGTAATGCTCCTAGGCTGACTGCTCCAATTATTTATAATAATCCCAACGGTAATGTTCCTCTGACGGATATTAAAGAACTTCTCCAAAGAGTTCTCAAAACTCAAACTCGTTCTAAATTCAACAAAACTCAGTCTATTTCTGCTGTCCCACAGCCAAAATCAGAATCAGCGCAACTAGACTCAGAAATAGCTAAACTGGAAACTCAACTAGCAGAACTACAATCCTTGGCTTCTATTGGTTCTGCCGGGATTAGTCAATGGCAATCTTACTATATTGACATTACTGATGTTAAGAGCACTAACTCATCCTACGATAGTTTAAACTTTAGGAATCGGACTAATAGTTCTCAAGATAAACAAAAACAGATTGCGGCTCTCAAACAACAAGTGGCTCAAGCTCAAAGCTTAGCAGCTCTAGGGAAAGCACGTCTTAATAAATGGCGTGATCGTGTTTTTACCAAATAGACTCGCCGGATGACGGTGCTAAAAAGCAATATATAAAACAACTTTTGATTTATTTTAGATAAACAACCGTAACGCCAGAGCCTCCTTCTTTTTGAGGTGCCAGCTCGTACTTTGCCACTTGGGGATGACGTTGCAGAAATTCATGAACTCCTTGGCGCAAACGGCCTGTTCCCTTACCGTGAATAATCCAAAGTATTCCTGATTCTGTAGCTTGCGCGATCGCAGATTCAATATCCACTTCCGAATTAGCAACTCTACTTCCCCGAATATCTAAGGTATTTTGGGATGTGCGAACTGTTACGGGTGTTTGTTTTGTAGTAGTCGCAGTGGGAGTTTTCTTCTTAGTTGTAGTTTTCTCCTTAGCGGCTGGTTCGACTTTTTTGCCGTCTAGAGATTCAATTTCGGTTACCCCAACGGTCATTTTCATTAAACCGAAACGGACAGTCAATTGGGAGTTTTCCTCAATGCTCAAAACTTCCCCTGTTTGATTGAGACGGGGTATTCTAACTTTTTCTCCTACTTGGGGATGATAGCCAGGTTTAGGCGCTTTTGGCTTAGCAATAGCTTGTTTACTAGCAATTTTATTCAGAGCTTCTGTTGCTTGCTGGGCTTTTTGGGCAGTTTGATTCCCTTGTTGCAAACGACGAATCACTTGAGCGATTTCTGCTTTAGCCTCAGCGATCGCTTTCTGGACTGCTTTTTCTTGAGATAGTTTTAATTCTTGTTCTCTAGCTTGCAGGGATTCCGCTCTTTGTGAAACTTCTTCGTAGAAAAGTTCAGTTTGACTTAATAGTTTTCCTGCTTCCTCGGCTTTGCTTTCTTGTTCTCGCCGTTGATTTTCCAAGGCAGCAATCACTTGGTTAACATCATCGGTTTTACCAATACCCACTAAGTTTTGCGCATCGGTGACAATCTCAGAATCCAAGCCTAGACGTTGGGCAATGGTGAGAGCATTGGAACGACCAGGAATCCCCCATAATAAGCGATAGGTGGGTTGTAAACTACTATCATCGAATTCTACCGAAGCATTTTCAAATCTCTCATCTTGGTACTTAAGGGCTTTTAGTTCGCCATAATGGGTTGTGGCAACTGTTAACAAGCTATGTTCTGCTAAATATTTTAGTAATGCGATCGCCAGGGCACTACCCTCAGCAGGATCTGTTCCTGCGCCCACCTCATCAAGCAGAACTAAAGAGTTAGAACAATTTGCCTTCAGTTCTTCTTGGGGCTTAAGCGCCTCAATAATGCGACTGATACGACGTATATGACCAGAAAAAGTTGATAAACTCTGTTGTAGAGATTGCTCATCACCAATATCGGCCAAAACAGTATTAAACCAAGGTATTTCTACAGGAACCTTAGCCGGGACAAAAATACCAGCTTTTGCCATCAAAGCTGCTAAGCCAATAGTTTTCAGGGTGACGGTTTTGCCTCCTGTATTGGGCCCTGTAATTGCGACAACACGAGTTTGAGGTTCGATTTTGACATCAATGGGAACCACCGCTGTGCCGGATTCGTGTTTTTGCTGCCAAACTAAAAGAGGATGCTGTAATCTGCGCAGAGTTACAGTTTCCGATCGCTCGATAAAACGTGGAGGATTAGCTTCTAACCACAGACTATAACGAGCTCTGGCTGTTGCTAAATCTAAGACAGTTGCGATCGCCAGCAATTCTTCTAAATCTTCTTGAACCTCCGTAATTTTCTCGGTTAACTCTCTTAAGACAATTTCTTCTTCTCTTTTTTGCTGTTTTTCTGCTTGTCGTAGAGCGTTACCCGCATTGACAACCGAGCTAGGCTCAATATATAGCGTTGAACCTGTACTGGAAACATCATGGACAATTCCAGGGATAGTTTCTTTTTGCCCTGGTTTAACGGGAATCACAAAGCGATCGCTTCTTTGAGTGATTACGGCTTCTTGTACCGAACCTAAATTACTTTGAATAATCCGTTGTAGGCTTTGGCGAATCTGTCGCCGCAAGCTTTTTACCTTGGCTCGGATACCCGCAATTCTCGGGTTTGCTCGATCTGTGATCTCTCCGCGATCGTCAATACAATGATGAATCTGTTGTTCAATTTCGGGATAGGTTCGGACGGGAAAAATTAATTCATTTAAGACTGGTAATTCTTCTGTTTTACTATCGATAATGCGGCGTAGATAGCGTATACCAGCTAAGGTTGTGGCAATATCTAAAAGTTCCTGCGCAGAAAGAATTCCTCCAATTTTTGTTCTTTCTAGAGCAACCCCAATATCTTTAACTCCTCGGAAAGTCCATCCTGAGTCCAATTCTTGTTCTAGATTATAGATTTCTGTGGTTTGAGCTAATAATTGTAAGCTGACTTCTTTGCTTTGGGGCAATTGTAAGTTTTGCGCTGCCACAGCACCGATTTTAGTTTCGGCAAAAGTAGCCAGATGTTCACACAAGCGATGCCATTCTAATAAATTTAAAGTTTCTGTCGTAATCAAAGTTTTACTGTTGGTTCTCTTGAGCGATCGTTTTTAGCATTTTCCTCTTATATAACAATTATTAAAGATTTTTGTAGTTATTGGTAGTTAGTTTGTTCAATCGAAGGCAAAGGGCAAGCAGGTACTAAGAGAGAGGGCAAAAGATTAGAAACTAAATTTAGTGATCTTGATCACAATGGTGAGATTCAGTATAATCTCATTAGTTACAAAAGTTAAGGATTTTTTATATAACTTATAGTTAATTACAATATTATTTTAAAGCAATCAAAATAATACCCCTTACCTAGTATCTAAATCAATATTAAATATCAAACAATACAAAAGAGTCACTTTTCATGATAGAGCTTTCTTTAATCAGTCTGAGTATTGCGATCGCCGCATTCTATATTAGCAGCAAACTAGAAGATGATGTTTTCAGTGCAGCTATGGGTTTTACTGCAATGGCTTTTTTACTTCTCAACCTAATACTTGCTCCTTGGTTACTCAAAATAGTTGGCATCGCTATTCTGTTTGCGGTTAGCAGTTTGAATCGATGGTCTGTCAAAAACTTCAGATATTGAAGCAGATCTGACAGGGAAATATTATCCCTAATCCCCTATTTTCCTAATTCCCCACAACTGCTCAAACCTATCAGAACTTTTTTGGAGAACTACTAGTGCCGCTGCGCGGAAGTAATAAGTAATGAGTAATAAGTCTTGATAAATCAGCTTTTTGCCCTTCGTTGATAGATAGCTTATTTACACCCGCGTCCACTAGTTAAAATTCTTAGAGCGTAACTTTTTGATAAAATACCTAATGTTAAGTTAAGTTAAGGATAATTAATCTTATGTCTTTATTGATGGAAGTTGCCGCAACAGGCAGTGAGTTTCCTGTTTATTTTGTCGCCGTATATGTGGTTGGCTTTATTGCCGCTGTCGTCATAGGCTCATTTGCTTGGTACAATTCCAAGCGACCTGCTGGTTGGGAAAATTCGCAGCGTCCTGATTTTGTCCCCGAAATTGATACAGAAAAAAAAGACAAAAAATAAAAATAATTGATATGGTGACACCCTTTTACCTTTTACCTCTTTTCTTTCAATCGCAGTCTAACTAACAAGAGTTAGCCAATTTTCCACTTCTTGCCAACCTTTTCCTTGACGAACCACTTGCGGTTCTTCGGTGGTGAAGTCAAGAATCGTTGAAACATCAAAACCTGGCTCCGTACTGTCATCGATAATAATATCGACTAAATTCTCTAGATCATCGAATAATCGGGCTTTTTCTACCCCAATAGTCGGAAAATCTCCGTCTTCATCGGGTAAATGTGCCGAACTGGAGACAATCGGATTGCCCAATGCTTCCAGTAATTCCTGACAAATCAGGCGATTAGGAACCCTGATTCCTGTCGTTTTGCGCTTGGGACTCATAACCAATTTGGGAACTAGTTTGGTAGCAGGAAGTAAAAAAGTATAAGGGCCAGGAACTAAATGTTTCATAATGCGGTAGGCGCGATCGCTGACCTGGGCATATTGAGCAATATTAGACAGAGAGGAGCACAGAAAAGTTAGGGGTTTTTCGTTGGATAGTTGTTTGATTCTTCTGACTTTTTGTACCGCAGATTTATTACTGAGATCGCAACCGATCGCATAGACCGTATCTGTGGGATAAAGCATCACCGCACCACTCTTCAATGCTGATGTGATTTGGTCGATAGTTCTTCTCTGGGGATTTTCAGGATGAAGTTCGTATAATTTAGCCATTATTAATTTTCAATCTTTATTTTTTAATTTCCAATTCACAAAATGATTAAAGTTGCTTATTTAGAATGTCCAACAGGTATTGCTGGGGATATGTTCTTAGGAGCTTTAGTTGATGTTGGAGTACCTTGGGAGTATTTGCAACATCATCTTGCTAATTTGGGCATAGAACAAGAATATCAGTTGGAGCGGGAGCAAGTTCATCGTCAAAGCCAATTAGCAACAAAAGTTCGAGTGAAATTAGCTCACGGAACTGATCCTCAAGGGAAACATCATCATCACCATCATGCTCCGGCAAGACATTTACCAGAAATAACTAGCATCATTAAAGCTGCTAATTTACCCAACAGAGTCCAAGATTGGAGTTTGCAAACATTTTATCAATTAGCTGTGGCAGAAGCTGCTGTCCATGGTATCCCACCAGAAAAAGTACATTTTCACGAAGTGGGGGCAACCGACGCCATTATCGATATTGTTGGTACTTGTTTGGGTTTAGATTGGCTAGATATTACTGAGTTATATTGTTCTCCAATGCCCACTGGCGGCGGAACAGTCAAAGCAGCCCATGGCATTTTGCCAGTTCCAGTTCCCGCAACGCTCAAACTCTGGCAATTAAGAAATGTGCCAACTTACAGTAATGGAATCAACAAGGAATTAGTTACTCCCACAGGAGCTGCGATCGCAACAACCTTGGCCAAAAGTTTCGGCGAGCCCCCTGCGATGACCATTGAAAAGATTGGCTTAGGCGCAGGGACAAGAGATTTAGAGATACCAAATATTTTGCGTTTGTGGATCGGGAAAAGGGAGAAGAGGAGACGGGAAAACGGGGGGATTCTTGGGGAGAGTAAGTTTGCCCAGGAGACGGTTATGGTGTTGGAGACCCAGATTGATGATCTAAATCCCCAGGCGATCGCCTACACCCTGGAGCAATTATTAGCTGCGGGAGCATTAGATGTATTTACCCAACCCGTGGGCATGAAAAAATCGCGATCGGGTATTTTGCTAACAGTAATCTGCTTCCCGGAAAAAGCAGAAATTTGCCAGGAAATTATTTTCCGTGAAACCACAACCTTAGGAATCCGGAAAAAGACTCAAACTAGAAGTATTTTAGATCGCCAAATAAAATTAGTTGCCACTAAATATGGTGAAGTAAGAGTCAAAATTGCTAGTTGGGGCAAAGCAGAAGAGCGCCAAATTATTAACATTCAACCTGAATATGAAGACTGCGCCAAACTCGCTAAAAAACACCATGTTCCTTGGCGAGAAATCTACCAACAAGCAATTTCACAGTACTCACTTTAAATGATGTCTAAATAACAGCTTGGGCAAATCAACTTTGACATGGCCTCCGCGTAAAATATCAACTACCTCGATCCTTATATCTGATAGACTCCCCAACTTATTTCACTCAAAAATAGATAGGATAAGAGATATAAAGATCAAGATTCAACTCCATAGAGATCCTTTGAGGAAAAGGCTTGAGGGAGAATTCAATCTACAAATAATGAGACAATAGATACCATAGGCATCCTAGATGACCTGTAATATAAATGCCCATACTATAGAGGAGAACTACTAAATGCTAGAAGCCTATCGCCAACATAAAGCTGAGAGAGAAGCCCAAAGAATCCCTCCTTTGCCTCTTACCGCAGAGCAAACATCTCAACTTTGCGAACTATTAAAAAATCCTCCGACAGGAGAAGAAGAGACTCTACTTACCTTGCTAACTGATAGAGTCCCTCCTGGAGTGGATGATGCAGCTTATGTGAAAGCTGGTTTCTTAACGGCTGTTGCCAGAAAAGAAATTGCCTGCCCCCTCATTTCTCCCCAAGAAGCAGTAAAGCTGCTCGGGACAATGGTCGGAGGTTATAATGTTCAGTCTTTAGTAGAACTACTCAAGTCCGATGATCCAAGTATTGCAGCAGAGGCAACTAATGCCCTCAGCAAAACCCTACTTGTGTTTGATGCTTTTAATGATGTTTTAGCTTTGTCTGATGCCAACTCCTATGCCAAACAGGTAATTGACTCCTGGGCTAATGGGGAATGGTTTGTTTCTCGTCCCAAACTATCAGAAAGCATTACGGTTACTGTTTTTAAAGTACCAGGAGAAACCAATACTGATGACTTGTCTCCTGCACCCCATGCCACTACTCGTCCCGACATTCCCCTCCATGCTTTGGCAATGCTGGAAGCAAAAATGCCTGATGGGTTAGAGACGATCGCAAAGCTTAAAGAAAAAGGTCATCCTGTGGCCTATGTGGGAGATGTTGTAGGGACAGGATCATCTCGCAAGTCGGCAATCAACTCGGTTTTATGGCATCTAGGCATGGATATTCCCTTTATTCCCAACAAAAAAGCAGGGGGTTATATCTTAGGAGGCAAAATTGCACCGATCTTTTTCAATACTGCTGAAGATTCTGGTGCCTTGCCCATCGAATGTGATGTCTCCCAGACAAATACTGGGGATGTGATTACAATCTACCCTTATAAAGGCGAAATTACCAACGAAAATGGGGATGTGATTTCAACGTTCACCCTCAAACCCGATACGATACTCGATGAAGTCCGCGCTGGTGGTAGAATACCCCTGCTTATTGGGAGAGCTTTGACCGACAAAACTAGAGAAGCTTTGGGCTTAGAGCCTTCTACTCTGTTTATGCGCCCTTCGATGCCAGAAGATACAGGCAGAGGTTTCACCCTAGCACAGAAAATGGTGGGGAAAGCTTGTGGCCTAGCTGGGGTTCGTCCCGGAACTTCTTGCGAACCTATCATGAATACTGTGGGCTCTCAAGATACTACTGGACCCATGACTCGCGATGAATTGAAAGAACTTGCTTGTCTGGGTTTTAATGCTGATTTGACTCTGCAAACTTTTTGCCACACCGCAGCTTATCCCAAGCCAGTTGATATCACGACTCACAAAAATTTGCCCGATTTCTTTGCCAATCGCGGCGGGGTAGCTTTGCGCCCTGGAGATGGCATCATCCATTCCTGGTTAAATAGAATGTTGTTGCCCGATACTGTCGGTACTGGTGGTGACTCTCATACTCGTTTTCCTCTGGGTATTTCGTTTCCTGCGGGTTCAGGGTTAGTTGCTTTTGCCGCTGCATTGGGTGTGATGCCGTTAGATATGCCCGAATCTGTTTTGGTACGTTTTACTGGGGAACTTCAACCTGGTGTAACCCTCAGAGATATTGTGAACGCGATCCCTTGGGTGGCCATGCAAGAAGGAAAACTAACCGTTGAGAAAAAGAATAAGAAAAATGTCTTTAACGGACGCATTATGGAAATGGAAGGTTTGCCGAATCTAAAAGTGGAGCAAGCTTTTGAGTTGACTGATGCGACGGCTGAGCGTTCTTGCTCGGGAAGTACGATCAAACTCAGCGAAGAAACCGTGGCGGAATATTTGCGTTCTAATGTGGCATTACTAAAAAATATGGTGGCTCGTGGTTACACCGATGCTCGGACAATTATGCGTCGCGTGGCCAAGATGGAGCAATGGTTAGCAAATCCTGAACTGATGTCTGCTGATGCTGATGCTGAATATGCAGATATCGTAGAAGTGAATCTGGACGAGATTAAAGAGCCTATTGTGGCAGCTCCTAATGATCCTGACAATGTGAAGTTAATGTCGGAATGTGCAGGAGACAGAGTAGACGAAGTATTTATTGGTTCTTGCATGACCAATATTGGTCATTACCGTGCCGCAGCGAAAATTCTTGAGGGTTCAGGAGTAGTCAAAGGTCGCTTGTGGGTTTGTCCTCCTACACGCATGGATGAGAAACAATTGCGGGAAGAAGGAGTTTACGGGATTTTTGCAGCAGCAGGTGCTCGTACCGAAATGCCTGGATGTTCTCTCTGTATGGGAAATCAAGCTCGTGTGGAGGATAACTCCACGGTTTTCTCAACTTCTACTCGTAATTTCAACAACCGTATGGGTAAAGGAGCACAGGTTTATTTGGGTTCTGCTGAATTGGCTGCGGTCTGTGCTTTGCTGGGCAAAATTCCTACGGTTGAGGAGTATATGGCGATCGTCAAAGAGAAGATTGCGCCTTTTGAGGGTGATTTATATCGTTATCTGAATTTTGATCAGATTGCCGATTTTGAAGATGAAGGTCGTGTTATTGCTTTGGAGGATATGCCTAAGATTGAGGATATTTTAGGTATGCCTGTCTAATTCGTGGAGCTTTCTAAGATTTTGATTTAGATTGACACGGAGACGCGGTGACACGGAGACGCGGCGAGAGTAAGATGAAAAAAACGCTAGATGATAATAAACAACTCAGAAAATGGCGAATATTCGTTCTTTTAAGGAATTGAGAGTTTGGCAAAATGCTATCAATGTAGCGATGGAGATTTTTGAACTAACAAAATCTTTTCCGCCAGAAGAACGTTTTTCTCTCACTGACCAAATTCGTCGTTCCTCGCGTTCTGTAGCTGCTAATATTACCGAATCTTGGAGAAAACGCAGATATCCTGCTGCTTTTGTGAGTAAGCTTAACGATGCCGAAAGCGAAGCAGCAGAAACTCAAACTTGGATTGAAATTGCTAAAAGATGTGGTTATTTAAGTCAAGACAAAGCTGACTACCTTGATTCAAGAATAGAAGAAATATTAGCACAGTTGGTTACAATGGCTTCACAACCTGAAAAATGGAAAATCAGGTAAGTAATTATGTTTAGTTGTAAAATAAAACAACTCATTATCTTTCATTAGGATAATATATAGTGGCCTGCAAATTTTAAATTAATAAGTTAAGGTCGGGGTTGAAAATGTAGATGCCAAGAAATATAGATTATGACAAAGAAGAAATCCCAATAGACTTTAGCGAAATAAATGAAAAAGAACAACTAATTCCGTTTATGTATAAAAGGAATTCTTTTGGGTTTGAAAAAGAATTGAGACTTATTTGTAAAGATAAATCATCCAATTCTAAAGGCACTAAAATAAGATGTACATTGAATACTCTTATAAAGGATATTTATATTTCCCCAAAATATAATGAAAGAGAGAAAAAAATTGTTCAAACGATTGTTGATAAATTTAAAAATTCAATCAGACCAAATATAGAAATAAAACAATCAAAATTAGCGGGAAGCCCAAGGCATTAGAAGACCAACACATTCTATAGTTTTTATAAGAATTTTCTTGGATAAAGGCGATCGCAGATACCCTGGAAGTATAGAGAGAAAACTCTCCGCATATATTCTCTACAGGAGGGAGGTCACGATGGCGATCGCAACAATTAATCCAGCTACAGGCAAAACATTAGCAACTTTTCCCGCTTTAACTACCGAAGAAATTGAACTAAAATTGGCCTTGGCAGATACTACCTATGGCAAATATCGTCAGACCAGTTTTGCCCAGAGGAGTCAATGGCTAAATAATGCCGCAGCTATTTTAGAACGTGATACGGATAAGTTTGCCAGGATAATGACTTTGGAAATGGGCAAGCCCCTCAAAAGTGCGATCGCAGAAGTTAAGAAATGTGCTTTGGTCTGTCGTTTCTATGCTGAGAAGGCCCCTGAATTTTTGGCTAATAAAGAGATCACGACGGAGGCAACTAGTAGTTATGTGGCTTATCATCCCCTGGGGATTGTCTTGGCAGTTATGCCTTGGAATTTTCCTTTTTGGCAAGTTTTTCGGTTTGCGGCTCCGGCTCTGATGGCAGGAAATGTAGGTCTGCTTAAACATGCTTCTAATGTGCCTCAATCGGCTTTGGCGATCGCAGATATTATTCATGAGGCAGGTTTTCCTGAGGGTGCATTTCAAACTTTACTCATAGGTGCGGGCCAAGTAGGCGCCATTATGAAGGATGATCGTGTGAAGGCAGCAACGCTGACAGGTAGTGAACCGGCTGGGGCTAGTTTGGCTGCGATCGCAGGGAGTCAGATTAAAAAAACTGTTTTGGAATTGGGTGGAAGCGATCCTTTTATTGTGCTCGAATCTGCGGATATTGATCGAGCAGTAGCAACAGGAGTGCAGGCAAGAATGCTGAATAATGGGCAATCTTGTATTGCGGCGAAAAGATTTATTGTGGCCGAAAGTATTAGCGATCGCTTTACCGAGAAGTTAATTGCCAAGTTTAAGGAGCTTCGGGTTGGCGATCCGATGGAGCCTGATACTGATATTGGGCCTTTGGCAACTGCACAAATTTTGTCTGAGTTGTCAGATCAAGTGGAGAATGCGGTGCGACAAGGAGCCCAACTTTTAATTGGGGGTCAACCTGATAGTGCTCGCCCTGGAAATTATTATCTTCCAACTATTTTGACTGATATTGATTTGACTGCGACGACTAGTAAGGAGGAGTTCTTTGGCCCTGTGGCATTGCTATTTACGGTTAAAGATCTTGATGAGGCGATCGCCCTGGCTAATGATATTCCTTTTGGCTTGGGTGCCAGTGCTTGGACGAATAATCCTGATGAGCAGCAAAGATTAATTGATGAGATCGAAGCTGGAGCTGTTTTTATTAATAGTTTGGTGAAGTCTGATCCTCGGCTACCTTTTGGGGGTATTAAGCGTTCTGGCTATGGCAGAGAACTGGGAGTTGAAGGAATTCGTGAGTTTGTGAACCAGAAAACCGTATGGGTCAATTAAATAATAATTCCCCATAGATAAACTACTTCTTGAAGTGGGTCGACAACTATATACAGGTTATTCTAAATACTATCTGTAATACTACTAAAGTGAAAATTATTGACCTTACAAGCAGGGATAACACTTGTGCCACAACGTTTAGTCATGCCTACTGCTTCAATATTTTTCAACATAGCAGGTAAACTTTGATTAAAGCGAAGATTTTTAATTGGATAGGCAATTTTCCCCTCTTCAATCCAAAAAGTCCCATCTCTAGTCATGCCGGTAACTTCGAGTGTACGTGGATTAACATAACGAACATACCAAGCGCGAGTAACTAAAATTCCTTTTTCAGTGCCCGCAATCAAATCATCGACAGTTTTTTCGCTGCCAGCCATAACAATAGGAAAGAAGGAACCATTGGCTTCTTTTCCTTTCTGCTGCGCCCAATAGCAGCTATAGGACAGAGCTTGAGGACTACCATCTCGGACAATTTCTAAGTAACTATTTCCTAGGCCGTTACCAAAAAATCTTCCTGACTGTAAGAGCGGATGAGTCGGATTGCGTTGTATCTGAACAAGAGGACTGAATAACTCTTCGCCAACACGGTTACCCATTGGTTGCCCAGCTTCATCAGTGCAGGACATAAAAGAGCGTCCCTCATCGGCAGCCCGTGCATCCATATTCCAAATAACCCAGGGCAATAAACCTGCCATGGCGTTCGGTTCAAAAATAACTGTATAGTCTCCTGGAGCGACCTCTTGAGGGTTACGAGATAAGATTGCTTTTTGAATGACTTTTTCTGTAGCATCTAAAATAGGTAATTGTTCCACGCCCCAAGCAGTCAACTGACTCCAGCTCGAACCATTATCTTGACGAGCTGTGAAACTAAAATCGGCACGGGTATTGCGATCGCAACCTCGCAAACCCGCAGAATTTGCGATCGCCTGTAGAGCAACATTGGTACTAAATGTCCCAGACCCGGCTACTCCTGCTTTGACCGAGAGCTGACAAACCTCTTGTACAATTTCTCCTCTGGTCAGAGGTGTCAAATCTGCTGTTGCCAAGTCAAAAGCTGGTTGTCGTTCCTCATAGGTTTGAGGGGCCAGTAATTCCACCCATTCGGGATCTTCTGGTGCAAAACGCGCCAAATCTTCACAACGTCTTAGGGTTTGTGCGATCGCATCTGGGTCTAATTCGGTAGTCGAAGCGGAAGCACTACGCTTGCCAAAATAGCTGGTAATCGTGAGGCTAAATTTATTTTTCTGAATATTTTGACTAATTTGATTTTCAGAGAAGCGACTTAAAGCCGACTCTTGACTGCTGAGACTAACAAAGACATCATCTGCCTGAGACTTTTCAATCACAGATTCAAGAATATCAACAGCTTCTTCCTGACCCAGAATAGTTGAGGCAACAGCTAGATTCATTGAGTAATAAGTAATAAGTAATAAGTAAGAGGTAAGAGGCAATGACCAATGGGAATTCATCCCTTCTGCCCTCTGCCATCTCTCTTGGTGCGCGTTCCCTAGCGCCTTACAAAGGCGCGGGGTCGCACCGCTGCCCTCTGCCCTCTGCCCTCCGCCCTCTGCCTTCATTTAATATGCGTCTTGCAACTCGTAGAAATCGGGAGAGATATAGTCCTTACGTAATGGCCAACCAATCCAATCCTCGGGCATTAAAATGCGCTTCAAATTAGGATGTCCTTCGTAAACGATGCCATACATATCGTAACTTTCCCTTTCTTGCCAATCTGCCGCTTTCCAAATCCAGTAGACAGAGGCAATAGTTGGATTTTCCCGAGGCAAATATACTTTGATTCTGACCTCTTCCGGATTATCACCATTATCACTTAACTTTAGCAAATGATAAAAACTGACCAAATTCTTGCCAGCTCCTTCATCATAAGCTCCTTGGCATTGGAGATAATTAAATCCATAGGCGTACAAAGCAGTCGCGATCGGAATCAAAAACTCCGGCTCAACCTTAATTAACTCAACTTCACTGGTATCAGCTTCTAAAGCTTCATTGCCAAACCCATTTTCGCTCAACCAAGTAGAAACCTGACCTGCTGGCACTATCTGAGAAGTTTCACTATTCTCCTCCGAACTTTTATTATCTACCTTTGGATCTTCAGCCACGATCTACCTCCTCTTTCTGAACTTCTTGTAACGCTTCTGTTACTGGCATACCCATTGCCTGAGCGAGTTCCTTTGGTGGTGCCTGACGGGTTGGAGATTTCATATACTTACCAGTGAGAATCTGTTTAACTGGCTTCATATTATGAGTTGTACTGTAATAACGATGGGTTTGCTCCACCATTAATGCTCTTTCTTGCAAAGTCTCATTCGACACTTTTTTACGCAGCTTAATTATAGCGTCAAAAATAGCCTCGGGACGGGGAGGACAACCGGGAATATAAACATCTACAGGAATCAACTTATCAACTCCTCTAACCGTGCTAGGAGAATCAACGCTAAACATCCCCCCAGTAATTGTGCAAGCACCCATCGCGATCACATATTTAGGGTCAGGCATTTCCTCGTATAAACGAACCAGAGCAGGAGCCATTTTCATGGTGATAGTTCCTGCGGTAATGATTAAATCTGCCTGACGAGGGCTAGAGCGGGGAACCAACCCAAAACGGTCAAAGTCAAATCGAGAGCCAAGTAAAGCGGCAAATTCGATAAAACAACAAGCCGTACCATATAGCATTGGCCAGAGACTAGATAGTTTGGCCCAATTATAGAGATCGTCAACGGTTGTCAAAATAACATTTTCTGACAGATCCTGAGTAACCCTAGTATCATTTATAGGATTAAGAATTTTTGATTTTTGTTCTTGTTCAAATATATTAGAAGTCATGACCACTCAAGAGCTCCTTTTCTCCAGGCATAGACTAAAGCAACCACCAGAATGGCGATAAAGATTAGGGCTTCCACAAATGCGAGCAACCCTAAACGATTAAATGCCACTGCCCAAGGGTATAAAAATACTGTTTCCACATCGAAAACAACAAATACCAGGGCAAACATATAATAGCGAATGTTAAATTGAATCCAAGCCCCACCTACAGGTTCCATTCCAGATTCATAGGTTGTGACTCGCTCAGGGCCCCCAGTTCTCGGTCTGAGAATCTTAGAAGCTGTCAAAGCAAGAGCGGGCACGGCACTGCACAGTAGCAGAAAGCCTAGAAAATATTCATATCCGTTGAGAACAAACAATTTTTACCTACTTACTCCGTGACAGAAAATACTATAGTGTCTTTAACTTTTATACATTCTAGTACTGATCGTCTTGAAGCTCTAGTTTTTGTTTTTTAGCTTATGGCATAGCTTACAACTCAGAGCTGCTCACTTTTCTAATAATAATCTGTTTCTCTTTGGAGCATAGTTGGGGATTCAAAGTTAGATGGATCTCGCAAAAAGCTCGTGGATTCCTCTTCTAGACGATTAATATGGTAAGGTTCCAGGGCTTTAGTTTGACGCAGACAAGAGACATAGCCATCCATATGTAGTCTAATTTCGTCAAATTTATAGCCTCTGCGCCACAAATCCACCATATTGTCCGTTATCTTTTGGTAATGACGTATCGATTGACTGTGCTGCAACATGATTAATCTATTGAGTTCCTCCCTAATTATTCCCAGTTATTCTTAGTCACACTCTGATAATTTTGTTTTATGGTTACTGTATTAAAATTTGTTGATTTTTTCACTAATATCTTACCAAAACGAGTGTCAAGCGCCGTAGTTTAGATAATGGGGATGGAGGAGTTGCGACAACACTTTAATTTGAGATTATTTGGAGATAGCTAAGGGCTTTTAGGGGCTGATGGAACTGAACGTAACAAGTGTTACAAAATATTTACACTGGCTCTGTTAGCGTTTAATACTAGGATCTTGACATTTAAAATACTAATAAATTCATTTAAAACAACGTGGGTTCGATACTTATTTCGGTAGTTGAAGGAAATCCTCATTTACGAGCATTGTTAGGTTGGCACTTGCAGGAGGCGGGCTACAAAGTTAAGCAGTGCGAAAATATCCAACAAGGAAAAAATTCGGTTACTAATCTTCAACCCACTTTAGTAATCATCGATTCTGATCTGCCAGATGGTGATGGTCTGGAACTATGTAGTTGGTTAAGGCAACAAGGTGATTATTTGGTCTTAATTTTGTCGGCCCGTAATCATGAGAAGGATATTGTTGCGGGATTAAATGCGGGAGCGGATGATTATTTAGCTAAACCTTTTGGGATGAAAGAGTTTATTGCTCGTATCGAGGCTTTAGTTAGAAGAGTAAAAGTAAATGTTGCGCCTTTGTTTCTAGACTATAGTGAGTTGAAAATAGATTTGGTTCAGCGTCGGGTGCAAGTTCAGGAGCATTTTATCGAGCTGACGCCCCAAGAATTTAGTTTATTGTATGTTTTAGCTCAAGCAGGTGGCACTGCCTTAAGTCGTTCCGAATTATTGAGACGGGCTTGGCCAGATGCGATCGATAATCCTCGAACCATTGATACTCATGTGTTATCGTTACGCAAGAAAATCGAGTCTAACCCCCGGCAGCCTTATCTGATACAAACAGTTAGAAATGTTGGTTATCGTCTAAACCCCCAATTGCTAACGGGATGATTCTTCACAATTGCCCCTAACAACTTTATGGGAAATATACCCATTCGGGAATTGCATTGATTACGATCACTGTTAAACACTTGATATTTTGTTATTAATTTAGTTGAAAGAAAAATTCCCAATAGATTTCATTAGGAATAATTTGGTTATGTTTTATCATCCTCCTTCAAAAGGTAATCTTCGCGACTCAGCTGCTTATATAGCGTTGAAGCGTCAACAAAAAATAGGAGTTATCTTACGGGAAGCAGATCTAGTGTCTCAACGTCAGGTTGAGTTGGCATTGCAAGCGAAACGGCATTATTCTAATCTTCTTTTAGGAGAAATTCTCGCAATGCAAGGTTGGCTAAAACCAGAAACAGCTGATTTTTTTGTGGAGGAATGGTCTAATTTACTTAAACAAAGATGTCGAGAGCCCTTAGGTTATTATTTGCAGCAAGCAGCATTGTTAGAGCAAGAAGATATTGACAAAATATTAGAAGAACAAGTCCAAACTGGTGTCCGTTTTGGAACAGTTGCAGTCCTACAAGGTTTTATTAAATCCACAACATTGGACTTTTTCTTGATGAATTTATTTCCTCAGAAATTTGCTGATTCTCCTTTTGCCAATATGCGGAGCTCTCGTACTGTTAAACCAGGATATTCTCGACCTAAATCAGTGACATCCCCTAATTTCAACGATTATTCCCATTATCATCGGGAAAATTCTGAAATAGATGAGGTTGAGCCTTCTAAAATCATCTGGATTGGCTAAGAGAGTTAAGAGTTAAAAGGTTCTTCTCTATCCTAGTTCCCTATTCAAATAGCCATTTATTGACTCGTTGAAGGCTTTTCCAGTCAGGTTTTCTCGTTAGGCCTTCATCAATGTTTTCTTTGATAGTATCTTTGATGCGTTGATCAAAACCGATCGCTTGCTCGACAATTTCAATATGTTTGCGGACTCCTTTTTCTCCGGCATCTAGCATAGCTAATGCCAAATTAACTTGGGCTTGAGGATCTCTAGGCTCTAGTTTGACGCTTTTGCTGGCAGCTTTCAGGGCTTTTTGGGGTTTATCTACTAACATGTATAACCAAGCAAGACATGTCCAAGCAGCAGAGTTCTTGGGATCGCGATCGCAAACTTCTTGAAAGGTGGGAATTAAATTCTCAGGTTCTTCCCCAGCTTGATATTTCTCTAATCCTTGATCAAATAGGGTTTCTAGTGATTCACTCATATAGATTTGTCGACAAAAAATTTCTCAAAAAAATAAAGCAGACTCTTTAATCAGTTAGCAGTTATCAGTCATCAGTTATCAGGTTTTAGATCCTTGATAAAAATTCACTGTTTACTGTTCACTTACAAAAGCCCACTTCGTAATACTTTACTGTAATTTAGCGCAAGTAATCATTAACCTGATTTAAACACCAAAAGATTTACCGCAGCCACAAGTCTGATTGGCATTGGGGTTCGTGAACTCAAATCCACCGCCTATCATAGCATTGCTATAATCGAGGACTAAACCATAAAGATAAAGCAAACTTTTGGGGTCGCAGATGATTTTAAATCCGTCATAGTCGAAGACTTCATCATCATCGCGAACTTTACTCAAATCTTCAAAATCCATCATGTAGGACATTCCAGAACAACCGCCTTGACGAACGCCCACTCGTAAACAAAGATCCTGATTGCCCTGTTGTTCCCGCAACATCGCAATATGTTTAAACGCCGTATCCGTTAGTTGAATCCCTCTGGTAGGGGCTTGAGTTGCTTCTGCCATTGAACTTGATAACTCCTATTTTCTTATCAGTTTTTTTAGTTAAAACTAGAAATTGACTATCAAAAAGTATACTTGCTATCTATGATAGCGATTTCGCGGTACCTTTAGCCAACAGTCAAACTCAAATGTTTAATTACCAATGGTCAATGTTCACTGTTCAATGTCGAGATCTGGTGATTTTAACTGTACTCTTTCAGTCAACCTAGTTTTAATCTGGCGAATTGGCAAATTTACAGTTAATGCCGTAAGCCGATCATTATTTTCTAACCCAAATTCCATCTCATCTCGGTTGATCTCAACATAACGAGCCACCACATCAAGAATTTCTTCTCGCATTGCCGCGATTATATCAGGGGCAATGCTCGCACGGTCATGGGCAATGACTACTTGTAAGCGGCGCTTAGCCTCTTGACGACTGTTTTTATTGCCGTTACGTAAAAAAAGCATATCCAAAATATCATTCATTATTGACTATTAAGTTTAAGTGTTGTTCCCTATTGTTGATGACCGACAAAAGTTAATCTTTTCCCTATGTTAACCTCCGAAAATACGACGCAACCGCGATATCAAATTTTCGTTGAGATTCATGAGATCGATGAAAGGAACTTTTTCTCCACCTAAACGCCTGGCAATATTGAGGAAGGTCATCCCAGGAATCGACTCACTTTCCCCAATAACTAAGGGTTCACCTTTGTTAGTCGCGACAATGACCTTTTCGTCGTCAGGAACAACTCCAATTAACGGCACACCCAGCAATTCCAAAACATCTTCTACGCTCATCATTTTATTGTCTTGCACCATTTTTGGCTTGACACGATTTACGATTAAATGAATATTATCTACGCCTTCGGCCTCTAGCAAACCAATAACGCGATCGGCATCTCTGACTGCTGCAATTTCTGGAGTGGTAACAATTAGAGCTTCTTTTGCGGCAACGATCGCGTTGCGGAATCCCAACTCAATGCCCGCAGGACTATCGACAATAATATAGTCATAGCCTTTTGCTAAAGCATCAATAATTTTTTTCATCTGGTCTGGGGAAACAGACTCTTTATTGCGATTTTGGGCCGCGGGGAGTAAAACTAATCCATTTAAACTTTTATGTTTCACTAAAGCTTGAGCAAGACGACATTCTCCCGCTAAGACATCAATAGCTGTGTAAACAACTCGTTCTTCTAGTCCCAAGAGCAAATCTAAATTTCGCAAGCCAAAATCTGCATCAACTAGAGCAACTTTATTATTTAGCTTGGCTAAAGCTGCTCCAAGATTAGAAGAAACAGTGGTTTTTCCAACTCCTCCTTTACCGGAGGTAACAACAATTATGCGACTCATACTTTCAGTGATTGGTGTAATGTAAGTTAATTTAAGAAAGTTCAAGCTTTCAAACTTTAAGCTTCAGTAATCAAAACTTCTGCCATCTGCCATCTGCCATCTGCCTTCATTTAATATTTAGGGTTCTTGATGCTATTGGTTTCTTGCCAATAATTACCGTCAACAGAAAAAGCATAGGTTTTCCCAAACGAGTCTGACCTTGCAAGGCTAATTCCTTTATTGGAGATAAAAGCAGTTTCTGGTTGGAAACTCTCGGGTCGGACTTTTGGCGCTCTCGCGACCTGATCGGCAATGCGTAATTGAGTAAACTCCATCTGTAATGCCATAATCCGAGACTTGCGATTTCCCGCCGAGCCTGCATGGGCAACTCCTCGAAGACGACCCCAAACAAACAAATCCCCATCCGCGATCGCAGAACCTCCTGGATTCAAATCCCCACAAATAATAATGGTTCCTGGATGACGAACTTCGACCCCAGAGCGAATGGTATTCCTCAAATATAAGGGCTCCGCCATCAATTCTGAAGTATTAGGGTTTTTTGCCTCAGAATTCAAGCTTGCTTCTCCTGGCTTATTTTGTTCAACAGAATAACCCGCAGTAGCTGCTGCCACAGCGGTTTGCCTTCTATTGGTACATACTGTGGCTAGGATCAATTCAACCTCTTTTAGGGTTTCCGCGATCGTATGTAACTGCCTAGAATCTAGTAGACGGTCTTTTGCCACCAAAGATACAGAACCCCCATTGTGCCAAAATTGCTCTCTACTTTTTAAACGATGTTTTAATTCTTGCCAAGTTTCTGACCAAGATAATTCTCCCTTACTGTCAGTTTCATCAGGCAACAACAACATTAAGTTTTTGCCTTCTTTTTTTAGCCGAACTTGGGAAGAATGACTAATTGCGGGAGAGATAGCAACATCACTAGTCATATTAGCTGCCAAATCAGTCTCTAAAACCATATAAGTAACTGGATTTTAATTAAATACGAAATGGTTAGGTTAGAGAATATATAAATTAACCTACATTTTCAACAGTAATGCTAACTTATGTTTAACAAGGTTGTATTGATTCATAATTAAATTAATCATCATTTAATGATTATGGAGGAAAGTCGCATGTTTTCCCCTTTTTATATTCCTAGTAAATTATTGTTTAGTATTGGATTCTTAGTTCTATTTACTAATCCTGCCTTAGCCAAATTATCTATCGAAGAAATTAATTCCGTTGCCAGACAAACAACTGTCTTGATTGCTCCAGGACTAACTGATGAATTTGTCACTGAACTAGAAGCCAATCGCAACAATCCTTTGGCTAAGCAGAGCAATCCTGATGGCATTTGGAACCCAGGTTCGGGGGTCATTATTGGTCGCGAGAGCGACACCTATTATGTATTGACGGTCTCTCACAACTTCAAACAAAGATATTTGGAGAGTAATGTTCCTCACGGAATTCGTACTAGTGATGGAGCAGTTCATTTGGTCGTTGACGTCGATGATGGCAGAAATTGTCCTTTGCAAGCAAATCTGACAATCAAGCAATTAATTCGTTTAGGTTGTTACTCCCTCAATATTCCTGGTCGTGTGGCAGGAACCGATCTTGCGATAGTTAGTTTTCAAAGTAACAAAGATTATGCGATCGCGTCTTTGGGTGATCTTCAGCAAACAAGTATTGGCGATCGGGTCTATATTTCTGGTTGGCCAGACCCGGAAAAAGAAAAAGACCCTAATACAGGTAAATGTCGTGGCAAGGTAACTCAGCGTAAACGGCGTTTAGCCTGGACAACTATTACTAGAACCATAGCTACAGATCATAGTGAAAACGGTTATAGCCTATTTTATCTGGATGTTACAAGTCCTGGAATGAGTGGAGGCCCTGTTTTTGATCGAGATGGGTTTGTTGTGGGCATTCATGGGCGGGGCTCTGCGGATAAAGGAAATATCGTTAGGAAAAACTGCTCCTATGATCCCAAATTGGTTAATAATCTGCTTTTAGCCTCAAGAAATCTGGAATCAAGGGATTTTGGACAAATTACCCAGGCGGCAGTGAGCTATACAACTCCTACATTACATAATCAATTCAGTAGTGGACAAAATGCTAGTAGTATTCTAGAAACCTGGAATCAATTGGGACTAAAACTCTTATTCAATTTCGACCCTCCCAGCAGGGACTTGATCGATTCGGCTTTGACCAATATTGTTTTTTCGCCAGATAATTTGCCTCGTAGCAGTCAAGATGGAGCCTTAGAATTCTCTCCTGAGGACGATTTTGTTGGCAAAGTCGACCTAGACACACCCCAGGATGTAATTGACGATATTTATAATTTGTACATTCAACTAGTGAAAAAATTGGCAGAAATTAAAGATGAGACCCAAACTATTGAAGAGAGCAATCAAAATCGTCTAGAAGAATTGAGAGAACTAATTGAACAAATACGACCATAAGTTAATCGAATTTAGAATTAGAGTCAAGGTCGATCGTTTTGTAGAGCTGAGGTCTTGGGTTTTAATCCTATCGGGATTGTTAATAATCAATTCAAGAATATGTTTCAAATCGAATTTTACAATAATTTTTAAGAAACAACTGAAATCTTATGATGAGGAAGAGCCACAGCAATGCCCACTTCGTCTAAAGTTTGTTTAACTCGCAAACGAAATTCCCGACCCACACTCCATTGTTGACTAGGTTGGGTTTTGATTAACAGACGAATGAGAATACCCTCATTGGATATCTCCTCAACTCCTAAGATTTCTGCTGGTTCAAGAAACTTATCTTCCCATAAAGGATCACCTTGCATTTTGGCTGCCACTTGAGTCATAATTTCTATCGCTTGGTTGATATCTTCATTCCAAGCAATTCTAATGGTAAAGTTAACCCTCGACCAATTTTTGGTGTTGTTAATGACAGATTCAATCTTCCGATTAGGGATAGAGATTAATTGCCCATCGAGATTTCGCAACGAAGTAATAAACAGATTAATCTCTTCTACCGCTCCCTCCATTCCTCCGCCAAAGTTAACCACATCTCCCAGTGCATAGCGATCTGTGGATAAAATTACGATCCCACGAAGAGCATCTTCTAGTAAACTGCGGGACAGAAAAGCTACAGCAACAGCAGCAAACCCAGCACTAGCTAGGACAGAAGGATTAAACCCCAGTAGCCAGATACTTAAGTACAGTCCCAAAATGGTGGTGAAAAAAGTTTTGTTTCGCTTGAGAACCGTAGAATAAGTATTAGCTCTGAGTGTGTAACGATTGGAATCTGTATTGGCTAATTGAGCTTCGGTTGCCCAACGGTTGAGAACGGAATCGATAGCGAAAGATCCTAGCTTATCTATTAAGGTTAACCCCGTCCAGAGCAGGATTATCGTTAAAGTTTTTTCTATAAGATAGATTGAAAAAAAGCGTATTTGAGGAAATATACAAAGAATTATGGTTAGACCAACAGCTAATAGCAACAGTTCTAAAATCAACATCAACCTGAGAAATAGTTGGCAGATATTTCTTTTTTGTTTAATCAGAGTTTGATGTTCTAACAACTTCTTGGTCGCCGTAATGTTGAAATTAGCAGCTAGCCAATCTTGTTCTTGAGGCTTTTTCTGAAACAACTTCAAGAGCTTGGTGAGCATTAAAGAGGGCAATAACTTTGTTTCGACTTTTTCTCCCTCGGTGTCCTCTGGCTCTGCTCTATTATCTTCTCTTGACTCAGAGCTATCCTCAGTATCACTCACATTCTGCTCTATATCTGTATTTTGATGAGTGCGGGGGTCTTGCAATTAAAGTTATTTGATCTATCTATTAACTGGTCTGTGACACAAGAATCCCCCTCGTTCCGGGTAGGGCTGTTTCAATATAGATAAAACATGAGTAATAGGGACTTAGGGAAATAGGGAATTGGGGAAATAGAAAAATAGAGATGAATTAGCTTATTTTTGCCACAATTTAGTCTTGCCTTTCGCGGGTTTTTATTCGGGTTTACCAACTTAAATGAGGAATAACTCGTTGATTGGAAAAAATCTTGTTCAACAAATTTCGTTAAACTACCGACTATTTGTCGGAATTTTTCCCTAAATCCCGATATCCCCATCTCCCCATCTATCTTTTTTGAGAATGAAACAGCCCTACCC
>NZ_ALVZ01000185.1 GCF_000332055.1 Xenococcus sp. PCC 7305
GTTTTTATGTCTATCATTGCTAGATTCACCGTTTTTCGGGATTTCCCTAACACCTAACACCTAACACCTAACACCTAACACCTTTTACTGGCAACTAACTTAATGCTGAAAACGCAGATTCCACATCAGTCTTTAATTTCATTTAACTCTCTATCTGTTTCTCTTAAACTATCAACTTTAGTTATTCTCTTGGCAGTCAAAGCAAAAACGCTAGTCCCAATTTAGGATTGATATAATAACTCGAACGCCCACCTTTTTTGTAGCACGGTATTTACCCCAGTCAATGTCTGAAAATTTAGCCCCACAGCAAATTTGGAATCAAGTTTTAGAGCGATTAGATAAGCAATTAAGTCGCCCGACCTTTGAAACTTGGATTAAAACCGCAACTGTCCTAAGTTTGCAAGATGACTGTTTGACTATCTGTACTCCCAACCCCTTTATTCTCAATCATCTACAAAAACATTATCTGCAAATTGTGAGTGACACGGTCAAAGAAATTGTGGGTAGCCGTCTCGAAATTCGGTTTACTGTGGCTCAAGGGGATAATACCGCTTGGATAGATGTTGAGAATCCAGTTGCTCAGAAGATTCAAGAACAAAATATTGCTTCTGGCTCTCTAAAACCAACAGAATTAAACTCTAAATATACCTTCTATCGCTTTGTCGTGGGGCCCACAAATAGAATGGCTCATGCAGCTGCTTTAGCCGTTGCCGAATCACCAGGACGAGATTTTAACCCTTTGTTTCTTTCCGGGGGAGTTGGTTTAGGAAAGACTCATCTGATGCAAGCCATTGGTCATTATCACCTGGAAATTAGTCGTCAAGCTCGGGTATTCTATGTGTCAACTGAACAGTTTACCAACGATTTGATCTCTGCGATTCGTAACGATAATATGCAGAGTTTTCGAGAACATTATCGCACTGCCGATATTTTACTGATTGATGATATTCAATTTATTGAGGATAAAGAATATACCCAAGAGGAATTTTTCCATACTTTTAATACTCTTTACGAGGCTGGCAAACAAGTTGTTTTGGCTAGCGATCGCCCACCAAACCAAATTTCTAAATTACAGGAAAGACTTATTTCCCGGTTTTCTATGGGTTTAATTGCCGATGTTCAAACTCCAGATCTCGAAACTCGCATGGCAATTCTCCAAAAAAAAGCTGAATACGAAAATATTCGGTTACCCAGAGAAACTATTGAATATATTGCGACCCGTTGCACTTCCAATATTCGAGAACTAGAAGGAGCTCTCATCAGAGCGATCGCCTATATGTCGATTTCGGGACTACCAATGACAGTAGAACATATTGCCCCTGTGCTCAATCCTCCAGTAGAGACTGTGGCAACTTCTCCAGAGATTATTCTTCAGGTGATTTCAGAAGAACTTAAGATTTCAATTGAAGATCTTAAAAGTAGTTCTCGTCGCCGCGAAATCAGCACAACCAGACAAATTGGGATGTATTTAATGCGACAACATACCGATCTTAGTTTGCCCCGTATTGGGGAAGAATTTGGCGGCAAAGATCACACCACGGTGATGTATAGTTGCGATAAGATAGCCAAGAAAATAGAGAAGGATCGCGAACTTAGAGAAACCGTTTCCCAACTCAGCGATCGCATTAACTTTATGAGTAAAACCAGACGTTTATAGGGATTAGAGATTGCGATCTACTTTCCTTAGGTGACTGGGGAATTAGCAATTGTGATCCATGATTCAATATTTCAATTTTAGGGAATAATTTAACCAACAAATACTTTTAGTATCTTGTGCCATTTGTTGACTCAAAAACCCATGGAACAGTATCAAAAGAATCAGCTAAAAAGTTTATTAGAATTACAACTTGAATCAGGCATTAATGGGGTCTTGAAGTTGGAAACACAAGTTAATTCTTGGCAAAGCCAGCAAACAGCAGTATTAGTAATCAATAATGGATGTTTGGTTTATGGGGGCTCAAAGATTCCTAATGGTCAACAATTTGCCAAATATTTAGGAGATAAATTAAAGCCTGATTTGATTGACGCAGCTCTTTCTTTCGCAAGTAAAAAATTAAATAATTCACAATCGGTGCGAGAGTTAATCGAATTATTAGTTAAACTAAGAGTCTTCAGTTGGGAAAATATAGAAACTCATATCTACAAACAAATAGTTTTGCTTTTGGAAAAATTCAATTCCCATCCTGGACAGGCCCAATGGGAAGATGATGATAATTTTGACCTTTCCTTTGGCGCAGATCGTCACGGTTTGAATTGGATTAGAGTAAAACAGGATCTTAGCGATCGCCGACAACAATGGGCGAACTTAGAATCAATTATCCCTGCGATGGATGCGATACCTAATGTTATTGAAAGACAATTATCAACAGTTCAATATACTAAAATTAGAGAGCAGTTAAAAATCTATATTGATGGTCGCAAAACCCTAAGTGATATTGCCACAGAAATGGACAAAGATCCTTTAGTGTTGGCTAATCACTATAGTAATTTAGTCAAATCTGGAGTTATAAGCTTCGATTCCCATCCAGCAAATCACAATCAGGCTAACATTAATCAAACTATCACAACAGGATCTCCTCAGAAAAATTTGCCTACGATTTTATCTTTAGATGATAGTCGGATTGTACAGGTTTCGATTAAGCGAGCACTCCAAGGAGATTACAATGTTGTTCTTGCTAGCAATGCCGCAGAAGCATTAATGTATATCAATCGCAATTCAATAGACTTATTGTTACTTGATGTGACGATGCCAGATGTCAATGGTTGGGAATTTTGCCGAATGATTCGTAAAATGCCTAAATTTGAAGAATTACCAATCATTATGGTGACAGCACGAGATGGCTTGCTCGATAAAATGAAAGGTCAAATCTCCGGAACGAATAAATACCTTACCAAACCCTTCAAGAAAGAAGAATTATTAGAAGTCATCAGTAAATACATTAAATCAAGTAAGCGACTCTAATCTAGACCAAAGTGAATCGCTCCGAAGTTAGCAATTATAGTCAACAATCACTTTTAGGATCTATAAATCTTGGATATAGTTCATCAGTTTACTTACAGTTACTGTTCCCTGATATTCAATTTCTGTGTCCCAAGAAAGTTTCTTTAATAACTCATAAGCTACATCATAGGTTTTCTTGGCTTTCGTAAGATTCCCTTCACGACTATAAAGAGAGCCCAATTCCAAATATGCAGGAATAGAATCTGGTTCGAGATAAATAATTTTTCTAAGTAAATCTTTGGCCTGATCAATGCGATTTTGTTCTTCAGCGATTTGAGCCAACAGATATAACACAGGTAAAGAAATTTCATTAATAGTCAAGGCTCGCTGGCAATATTCAGTCGCTAGTTCCAGCTCCCCTTGATTAGCATAAGCTTGAGCCAATAAATAAGCTGCTTGCTCGCATTGCGGTTGTTGTGCAATTAATTCTTGCGCCAGCTGAATAGATTCTTTATATTGGCCAGTTGAGAATGAAGTCTTAATCGCTTCTAGTGTAATTTTGCTGGATTCTGTGGGAGTTGATAATTCTGTTTTAACGATATTTTTCCCTTCTAAATCATTTTTTTGAGGAAGCGTAATTTTTTTGACTTGAGGTAAAACAGGATTTTTAGAAATCGGTTGGAGTCCAAAATCTATTTTTTCAATTGGATTGCTTAAATCATTAAGCATAAACTCACTCGACTTTGTTGGAAGAGTTAATGTCACAGATTGCTGGTTAATGCTTTGACCCTGACTATTATCATGACGTTGGTAATAAACTGATTCTGCACAACTTAAAGTGATAAATTTACTCAGATCAATCTCTTGAAGCTCAGCATGTCCAGAAATAAAAAAACCATCAATTTTTAAGCTAGAGTAAATTTTGTTAACAGCTTGCTGAATCGCTTCTGGTTCGAAGTAAATAAAGACATTACGACATAAAACCAGATCTAAATCAAAGGGAATTATGGCATTGCCACAAAAATCATCTTGGGTCAAATTATAAAACTTGAAAGTTACCCTCTGCCGAATTTGTGGTTTTAATTGCCAACCTTGAGATTTAGGTAAAGTCTGAAAATATTTAGTCTTAAGGTCTGGTGTTATGCGACGAAATGACCAATTTTTATAGATTCCCTGGCGCGCTTGCGATAAAGATTGCTGATTAATATCTGTCCCTAAAATAAGTATTTGCCAAGAATCGAGATCAGAAATGAGTTCTCTGAGCAAAATGGCGATCGAATAGGGTTCTTCTCCTGTAGAACATCCCGCACTCCAAATTTTGAGACTTAAATCATTAGCTTTTCTTTTCTGCTCGATTAGCTGTGGCAAAAGGCGTTCTTGTAATAATTTAAACTGTCCGTCATCACGAAAGAAGAAACTCTCGCCATTGGTAATCATGCTCATGAGAATTTTCCATTCAGTTTCAGACTTAAGATTGAGAGCATAATCATAATCTTCGCCCGTCGAAGCGGCCCGCGAAGCGGATCTCTTCGAGATCGCCTGATGCAAAAGAGAGTAATAATCATGAAGACCAGATAACTTGAGACTTTTGATTCTGGTTTGAACTTTTTTGTTGAAATCAACTCGACTTTGAGGCCGAATTATCAAGCCTGATTGTTGGGCAATTAATTTGATTAATTGTTCTAACAAAATCTGATTCATTGTATTGCAATTTTAATAATTTTGATTTATCTAACACACTGTCCTAATTAGAAAAGGGGCGATTTCATTTAAGGGAAGAATATGTTGAGCAGCTCCAGACTCGATCGCCGCTTTGGGCATACCAAAGATTGTGCTTGTCGCTTCATCTTGCGCGATTGTCTTTCCCCCTAATTGTTGAATTCGCTTCATTCCGCCCACCCCATCTCTACCCATGCCTGTTAACAAAATTCCCAGAGCCGATTTGCCATAGAATCTCGCCAAAGACTCCAACGTAATCGTAATTGAAGGGCGATGGCTATTTAATGGTGGAGCTTCAGAATAGATAAATCTTCCCTGGCGATCAAGTTCTAGATGGTATCGCTCCGGGGCAAAATAAATATGGTGTGCAATAGGTAGTTCGCCAGACTCGGCAATTTTAACTTTAAGGGTCGAAACTGTATCGAGCCAATTAATTAAATTGCCTAAAAATCCTTCGCTAATATGCTGAACACAGACAATCGGCAAGGGGAAATTGACTGGTAAAGCGGCAAAAATTTCTTGCGTAGCGTTCGGTCCGCCAGTAGACACTCCAATACCAATAATTTTGTAATTATGTTGACTTCTGGGATTTGCGATCTCAGAGAGCTCCGCTTCGCGCGCCACAGAATTAAGAGCGTCAAAATTACTAAAATCTATTTTATCTTTTGACCTAGTTATTCCCTGATTCATTTGAGCAGAAGGGCGCAGTCTTTTCGTAAATACCTTGACTCCCGCCAGAATTCTAATTTTTTCAATGAGAGCTTGTCTTTGTTTTTGATAATCTTCTAGTAAGCCAGTGTTTGGTTTCGGAAAAACATCTACTGCTCCTGCGGCTAGCAACTGTCCAATATTATTGGTATCTGTAGATTGAACTGCCTGACTAATAACTAAAATCGGTCTGGGATATTTAGCCATTAATTGTTTTGTCAATTCTAAGCCATCCATTTTCCCCATCAATAGATCAGTACAAATTACATCTGGTTGCAATTGAGGAATTTGTTCCAAAGCAATTTTGCCATTACGAGCTACCCCAACAACTTCGATTTCAGGCGCAGCATCTAAAATGCGTTGCAAAATATTTAAAGCTACAGGAGAATCTTCCGCCAGAAAAACTTTGATTGGGGATTTAGACATATTAAATAATCATGAGTAACTTTTATAATTAATTCTGCCTAGGAACTTACTAGGAAATAAGGAGATCAAGAATAATTCCTGATCTCCTATTTAACTATTAGCTATTAATATTGTTCCCGAAAATATTTACCGTTTTTTAGTCGCTAGAACTTTAATTTTGCCGACTAAAGAAGATTGTAATTTGTCATAATCTGTCGGCGAACCTGTTGTAGGTTTAGGGAAAAAGTCTAAAGCCCCAGCTTGCATAAGTTCGAAGATATTATCAACATCCGATGGATGTACTGCATTACTGACAACTAATACTGGTAAAGGATTAGTTTGCATTAGTTGCTTGGTAAATTCCAGACCATCCATCCCAGGCATTTGTAGATCAGTACAAATCACATCGGGTTGCGTTCTGGCAATGACATTTAAGCCTTCTGAACCATCGTTAGCTGTCCCGACAACTTCTGTTTCGGGAGCAGTATTTAAAAGTCGTTGCAAAATTTGTAAAGCAACGGGAGAATCCTCAATTAACACTACTTTAATTGGTGAATTAGCCATGATTAAATTAACCTCCTTAAGGTATCTAATAAAACTGTTTGGTCAAAATCGCCTTTAGTTAGATAAGCATTAGCGCCGGCATCAGCACCTCTACGCTTATCTGATTCTTTTGCCAATGTGGTAACTAAAATAATTGGTAGCTCGTTGTATTCTTTGTCCTGACGAATGCGAGCTGTCATTTCTAGGCCACTAAGATTGGGCATTTCCACATCGGAGACGATTGCTTGAAAATTTTTGTAATCCGCTGCCTGTAGTTTTTGGAATCCATCTAATCCATCGACGGCAACTGTAACATCGTAGCCAGAACTATCGAGAATTCGTCTGACCTGAGTACGAATTGGCAGTGAATCTTCAACTAATAAAACTTTGGGTTTGGTTCTAATTTGAGTTAAAATGCCACTCAGCTCATCATTAATTGCAGTTCCCTGCAATGCTGTTTGTAGTAAATCTTTGGGGTTCAGTACCATACAGATTTCCCCAGTTCCTAAGATCGTGGCCCCAGAAATATTGGGAATACGTCTGAGTAACTTGCTCTGGGGTTTTAGGATAATATGCTGCTGATCTACCAAGCGATCAACAATTACCCCTAAGCGTTCGTTGCCCGACTTAAGAATTACACAAGACATTTTAGTCATTGAGTTATTATCAGAAGATTTTGGCAGTTTTAACAAACTAGATAGCCAACTAATAGATAAAGGCTCGCCTTCAACTGTAATTGTCGGAGTGCCTTCAACTTGGAAAATATCATCGCGCTCAACAAATAACATTGAGTCGATAAAATCTACAGGAATAGCATAAATACTCCGGTTAACCTCAACAATTAGAATATGAGTTGTACTTAAACTAGTCTTGAGTGTCAGTTGAAATTGACAGCCTTTGCCATAGGTTGAAGAAACTTGAATTGACCCTTTGAGTCTTTCTATATTAGCGCGTACCACATCTAAGCCCACACCACGCCCCGAAATTTCACTAACTTCTATACGGGTAGAAAATCCGGAAGCAAAAATTAGTGATTGGGCCTGTTCTGTGGTCATGGCTGCTAATTCTGACTCTGTATGGAGACCACGGCGTAAAGCTGTTGATTTAATATTTTCTGTGTCGAGCCCCCGACCATCATCAATTACTTCAATACAAATGCTATTAGAATTTTGATAACCTCGAATCGAAAGATTAGCTGTAGCTGACTTACCTTGAGCAATTCGCTCTTCAGTAGTTTCAATACCGTGATCGATCGCATTACGGATTAAGTGAGTTAAAGGATCTTTAATTTCCTCTAAAATTCTCTTATCAACAGCAATGTCTCCGCCTTCGATTTTGAGGTTAATCTCTTTTCCTAATTGTTTTGCTAAATCACGGATCATCCGGGGAAAGAGATTAAAAACATTTGCTAGAGGCAACAATCGCAGATCACGAATGCCTGTTTCTAAACTATGAGCAACTATTTCTAAGCGAGCGTTATCTTCAACCGTGACATTTTTAAGTTGGGTAACTCGCTCTCCTAATTGCTCTAGATATTCTTGGTTTAGTTGCTCAAACTTTTGAATTGGTTCTAGAGTTTCTGATGTTAAATGTTGCTCTAATTCCTTAATTGATAGCTGAGTTGCGAAGACTGCTCGACTCCAATCTTCCCAAAGATTGATAATCTCTCTAAGATCTTCAGTTCGTCTTGCTAAACGTAATTTAGTAACGGATAGCTCCCCTGCTTGAGTCATCAAAGCATCTAATTTAGGAAAGCCAATTCTGACTGTTTCGATCTGATGATCTTCGATTTGAGCAGCTTTTGCCAATTCTTGTTGAGCTTTTTCCTGGGCCGCAGCAGCCATAGCTTCTTGTTCTTTGGCTAGCTCTGCTAGTAATTCGGCAGGAAATTCTGCTTCCTGCTCATTAGCTAATAGCAACTCAGGATTAACCTCAGGAGTTTCTGGAGCAGATTGGGAAGCCGCAACTGAATCTGGATCTGCCCCATCTTCTGCGCCCATTAATTGAGCCATAACATGGAACGTACTAATCCCCGATGACTCACCAGTAACTGCTTCTCGGGCAATTTTTCTAACTGCATCTAATCCATGATAGAGGCGATCGCAAAGATTAGAAGTAAAAACACTATTGTTTTCTTTAATATCGCTCAGCAGATCTTCCATCTGGTGAACCAGCATTTCTGCTTCTTCTACTCCCAACATCCGCGAATCACCCTTGAGGGAATGAGTTGCTCGGAGTAATTCTTCTAATTTGTCTTGATCATTAGGGTTTTTCTCTAGATGGATTAATCCATTTTCAATTTTTTCAAGATGATCGGCACTGGCTATTTTGTATAGCTCTCGCAGTTCGGTGTCTTCAATGAACATAACCTTTAGGATATCTGTTGGCTGACAACTAATAACTGTTTACTTATGATTCAAAACTGATAACTGATTAAACAGTGGCTTTCAAGGTTTCAGCAGTTTTATTCAAATCTCCAGTCGCCGCTTTGATCTGACTAATCCCACTTACGGTTTCTTGGGCTCCTAAGTTAATGGCATTCATTGCTGAAACTACCTGTTGTACAGCGACAGCTTGCTGTTTAGCACTCATCGTAATTTGCTGACTATTCAGGAAGACATTATTTACCGATTCGGCGATCGAGTTAAAGGAATAAGAAGTCTCTTCAGCTAATTTCAATCCTTGAATCGCTGTCTTCTGTCCTTGATCTGTAACCATTACAGTACTATTAATCGAGGCTTGGATATCGCCAACTAGAGTATTAATCTTCTCTGCCGATTTTTTACTTTGATCCGCCAGCTTCCGAATTTCTCCAGCAACTACTGTAAATCCTTTACCTTGTTCTCCTGCTCTAGCAGCTTCTACAGCAGCGTTCAGAGCTAACATATTGGTCTGATTGGAAACATCGGCTACCAAGTCAGAAACCATTCCAATTTGTCCAGTTTGTTCGCTCAAACGCATAATTTGATCGGCGATCGCACTCACTTGATCTTGCAGTTCATTAATCCCTGACATTGTCTGGGAAACTGCCTGATTACCTTTTTCTGTCAAGTCAATAGCCTGTTGGGCTCCATTAGTCGAACTCATTGCCTGTTCTGCTGTTTGACGAGAAGTAGCCCCTAATTCCTCAATGGTAGTAGTAGTTTCATTGACTGAAGTTGCCTGCTCAGTCATCGAGCGTTCTTGCTGAGCAGTGGTAGTGGCAATTTGGGCAGAACTAGTTGTTAGCTTGGTAATACTTTGATCGATTGTTTTTGTAATTGTGTCTGCTAAGAAGAAAGCTATAGCCACAGAGATTCCACTAGCTAACAAACTTCCAAACAAAGAGAGCCAAAATAAGGTGGTCAGAATTTGTTTTTCTTTTTCTTCACTTTCTTTCAATAGCTCTATTTCTATTGCAGTTGCCTCCTCTAAAAGCTTTTCTAGCTCTGCCTCCATGGTTCGGCCTTCTCCCCGATTCCAGATTTCTTGTGCCTGATCAGCCTGGCCGCGATCTACTAAATTCATCAGATTAGTAGTATAGTCAATTACCTTATTACCTTGATCGTCAATTTGAAGGAACAAATCTTTTTGCTCAGCATCCGAAACTAGCTCTTCTAGTTCAGTGATTTCAGTGTTAAACTTTTCAACCATCTTGTCATATTTGTCTTTCGCTGCCGCATTTTTTACTATGACATAGTCCAAGGAAGTTTTCTCGATCTGAGACAAATGATAGGCTGTTTCCTGCGTTTTAACCTCAATTTTAGTTAGTTTTTCCACTTCCTTAAATTGCTTTTGAGCTGCATTAACATTCCAGATAATAATTCCTGTCACTAGACTAGAAATCGCGATCGGAATACTATAACCAAGTAAAATACGATTTTTGAGTTTCATATTTTCTAACATTTGAAGATTCTCCAAGATAGATTAAATTAACAGATAATTGGCTTTGTGTGAAAGAAAAAAGTGAAATACGAAATTTTAAATAGCACTGTCAACTACCAAATTGCTTTGAGCAAAAATTTTTGGCAAATCGATTGCGCTAAACATATACTCCCCATAGGCGGCAGTCCCGCGAATAAATTGTCTACGCTCTGGATGAATTGCCGAAGGAGCTACTGATACTAACTCCGGAGCGAGATATATAACATCAAATATTTGGTCAACTAAAATGCCAACGCTAATATCTTCAGTTTGAATAATGATCGCTTGAGAGTTTTCTGTCTGCTTAGTTTGAGGCAAATTGAATTGTTTAGCAACATCGATTAGGGTAATGATTTCCCCTCGTAAATTTATGTTGCCCAAAATATGTTCAGGACAACAAGGAATTGGCGTTATGTTATCGATATCAATGAATTCTTTGACCACCTCCAAATCAAAAGCAAAATATTCATCCCCTAAACTAAAAATTGCTAAGGGCATGGTGTTTAAAACTTCGAAAGTTTCTAGCGGCTTTCTCAGCTCACTAGCTCGCTTACGAAAAATCTTTTTCTCAGATTCCTGAGCATTGGGACAGTATAGATCGTAGAAGTTGGTAAGAAGTTGTCCTGGATCTATTTCTGCATCGCCTTCATCTACTTCTGCTTGTTCTAAGACTTTGCTTTCTTCTTCCCAAACCATCATGGCGACTTCATCAGCCTGTCGAATCAAACTTTCAGCCTGAAGTATCATGATTAGGCGATCTGCGACTTTAGCTACCGCCATCACTAAAGCAGAACCTATATAATTATCTCTGCCATAGTCAGGTTCAGTTTCGATCTTGCTCGATTCAATCACTTGAACTTCTAAGACTTCATTGACGATAATGCCAATTTGAATTCTCTCCCATTCAATAACGATGACACTGTCTGTAGCCCGACACTCTTGCACCGGATGCCCAAGACGACGATCAAGATGCATAATCGGCAAAATTTTATCTCTTAAATTTAAGATGCCGATAATATCGCCAGGAGCATCAGCAATGGGATTTATTTCTGGTAATTGAAAGATTTCCTTTACTTGAGCGGCTTCGATGGCATAATCCAAATCGCGCAAGCGAAATCTTAGATAGGATTGGCTTTCCATGATCTTTTCTCTTATGAGTTGGCTACTATTTAGTTACTATATAGATATGCTTGCCGGAACATATTTTTCAATTGTTTCCAGCAATTTTGCTTTATCTACTGGCTTTGTTAAATATTCATTTGATCCGGCAAATTTTCCTTTGAATTTGTCTAGCATCCGATCTTTCGCTGTCAGCATAATGATTGGCAAGTCTTTAAATTGCTTAAAACAGCGAATCGTTTGACAAACTTCTAAGCCGTCGACATCGGGCATCGTGACATCTAGCAAGACTAATTTTATTTTTGGCGAACCAGTAAGTATTTTCAATGCATCCAAGCCATTATCTGCTAGTATCACCTGATAATGTTCCCCGATTGCGCGTTTAATCATGGTTTGCACTACCGTACTATCATCAACACTAAGAATAATTGGTAAATTCGATTTATCTGAGCCTGAGTTATTTAGTGGAGAACTTGATTTTAGTTCCGTTCCAACAAAAGAAATCCAGCCTCTTTGCACCCAATCATAATATTGAATAGCTAGCGTTAAAGGATCTTGATCGATTTGTTCAGCAATATCTAAAAGTGATCGCTTTCCGTCTATCCATTGCTGACAATGCTTCTGAACTCCAACATTTAAATAATTTTGTTGCGCATTTTTGAGTACTAACTGAGGAATGACCTCTCTATGAGGAATTTTGACTGATAATTCACGCCATTTTAGTTGTCTCAAGTCAATTTTTACCTTGATTTCTTGCCAGTTTAGCCCTATATGTTCTTGATCTAAATCAAAATTAAAATCGGGATATTGCTCTAAAGTCACTGACTTATCATAAATTTTTTCTATCGTAATTATAATATTATCTTGGATATATTTAGCTAATTCTTCCCATTTTACGATGCCAAATCTTGCCAACAAATCAAATATTTCTTGGAAGGAATTCTCATTTTTAATTTTATTTCTTACTGTTACAAGAGCTTTATCTATAAGATTTATCTTAAGTTTTTTGCCAATCTTTTTTGCCAATGATTGAGGATTATGCTTAACAGAATCAGCATAAGTAATTCTGCCTTGATCAAATACCAAAAAAGAAGCCTTTGGGACAACATTGATTGTTCCCATAACTTCAGATTGAGATCTGGTTATTTTGATTGCGCCGGTGTACTTTGCTTGTGATAATTCTTCAATTTGTTCAATAGGCTTATGGGTTTTTAAGTTTAACACGTTATAAAAATTCCGTCTTTGTTATATTTAATTGAAATACCTACGCAAGTAGGTAAAAGCATTAATAAGCTCGATGAATCTATGGTTCCCAAATTATTACTCAAGATCTCTAATGTTCGCTCATGAATGTTCGTTCATGAACTTTTGTTAGTTCATGAAGTGTCAAATTGTTATAATTTTTACCTCTCCAAGCTTTATAATCAGGGATTGTGCACCAAACAATAGCGGTGCCGAGCGATAAGTCCATAACAAAATCTCGATAAATATGTCTTTAATTGATTGGTTTGCTAACCGCCGAAAAACTGAACCTGCTATCCAAAAACAAGGGGAAAGGGAAATTGCTGATGGATTATGGTCAAAATGTCAGGTTTGCGGTGCCGTCGCTTATACAAAGGATTTAAAGGCAAATCAGCTAGTATGCCTCGAATGTGGTCATCATTCTCGAGTTGATAGTGACGAACGAATCAATCAGTTGATCGATGCTCAAACTTGGCAACCTTTAGGAGAGGAAATTCGCCCCACTGATCCTTTAGAGTTTAATGACCGCAAAGCTTATCGCGATCGCATAAAAGATTATCAAGCAAAAACTGGCTTAACTGATGCTGTCAAAACAGGTATCGGTCTCATAGACGGTTTACCTCTAGCTTTGGGGGTAATGGATTTTCGCTTTATGGGCGGCAGTATGGGTTCTGTTGTGGGGGAAAGACTTTGTCTGTTGATCGAGCGAGCTACCGAAGAACGCTTTCCCGTTGTGATCATTTGCGCTTCCGGTGGGGCGAGAATGCAGGAGGGAATGTTGAGCTTGATGCAAATGGCAAAAATTTCTGGTGCTCTACATCGTCACCAAAGTTCTAAGCTACTTTACATTCCAGTTTTAACTCATCCCACCACTGGGGGCGTCACTGCCAGTTTTGCCATGTTGGGGGATCTTATTTTAGCTGAACCCAAAGCTACTATCGGATTTGCTGGCAGAAGAGTTATTGAACAGACCTTGCGGGAAAAACTCCCTGAAGGGTTTCAAACTTCTGAATATTTATTGCAGCATGGCTTTGTTGATCAGATTGTGCCTCGGACTCAGTTGAAAAAAACTCTAGCTCAATTGATTAGTCTACATCAACCCTTTTATCCTCTCAATTCCCATATTGTAGAAACCGATTCAGCAATCCGCCAAGAACATTCAGTATCAGTAATAGAAGAACAAAATATTCAAAGCAACTGATGTCATCTTGTTTGATGAGATAGTAATTCCTCAAACTTTCTTGACCATTTTTCCTTATCCCTCATCCCTCATCCCTCATCCCTTCTTTTATTCCTCTTCTCTTTCTGTTCTAATCCATTCCTGTTGAGGTGATACTAGAAATTTAAGATACAAAGGAATTTTCCACAATAAGTAAAAAGGAACATACAGCAGTTTGCTCAAAGGAATTAGATCAGAGGCAAATTTTCTCCACGAGATCAAAATAGATAGAGCTAAGATGGTACCAAGAATTAAGATAAACTGGGCTGGTAGCCAGATGTTAAGCAAAAATCCACCAAACAAACTTAGAGAGAGAACCAGCATCCAAAGTATTACTAATAAAGATAGGGGCGGTACAGAAATCTCTAGAGCCAAGAATAGTAAATCACTGCGTTTTTTTTGCCAAGAACTTTTCAACAATCGCGGGATTTGTGCAATCATAATTTGTAAGTAACCATGTTCCCAGCGAATACGTTGACTTTTTTTGGCGCTAGTTTTTTGAGGTAAACGACTAAGGACTTTTGCTTCGCCGCAGAACTGAGGTGAGTATCCTGCGATCGCTAAGTCAATCCCGAGTTGCATATCTTCTGTGATATTCCCATTAGCCAATTGAGCTTCTTGAATGACAAACCAAGGAATCGCCATCCCAGAACCTGTTAGCAAACAGGGTTTTCCTAGGTTAGCAAGACCTTGTGGTCTCACTTGATTTTTGATCAAAAAAGCAAAGGCAGAAATTAAATCTTCAGGAGTTCTTTGGATTGGGGGCTCCATTAGATACAAAGCTTGCACAGGTTTTTGTGTCCTTTGTGCTTGATGGGAAATTCGCTCAAGCATTTTCGATTCAATACTACAATCAGCGTCTAGCATAATGACAACCTGGGGAGGGTCTTGGGCTAAAAACTGACATCCGTAATCTAGAGCATAGCCCTTTCCCTTTTGCCTTGTATTCTTGCGTTCTATAACTTTCACTCCAGTTTTAGCGGCAATTTTTGCTGTCTCATCATGACAATTATCTGCAATCACTATCACTTTATCTAATGGTTGAATCTGCGACAGTATTCCTTGAAGAGTTGCCTCAATTTCTAATGCTTCATTGTGAGCGGGAATTAAAACTGCTATCCTAGGGCGCTCTTTTCCTTGAAATGTTTGCGAAGATTGACCGTGATCTCTAGTTGCGGCTGCGCACTCCACCACAAATACGATGATAGGAATTGCAATCACCACAGTGAAAACCGCTAGAATTATGCTGAACAGCAAAATCATAGATCAAATGTTCCGAAGTAATAACGTGTATTGCCCAAAAAACTAAATAATAGGATTTTTCTCGTTAAGTGTAACCTATCAAAATCAGCGTGACAAGGTCTTAGTAGCCAAACGTTATGTTAACTATTGTAAAGATAATGACGGCAAGACAGCTTACCATCTTGACATCTTAAGTCTAAAGCGGTAAATTGATTTTCATACCCGGGTAAATATTAATGATAGTGACATGCAAGACAAGCAAAAAGTAACCTTATACATACCTCCTGAACTTCACCGCAAACTTAAAATTAGAGCGGCTATAGATGCTGAGTCGATGTCTGCTTTGGTGTCAAAAGCCGTAGATTTTTATCTTCAGAATCCAGAAGTGGTGGAGCATTTAGATGCCAAGATTCAAGGAAGAAAACATCAGGTTCATGTTTGCCCGGAATGTGATGCTGCAATGGTCATGCAGGGTGGTGAGATGGTTTCTCTGAAAGGTCAATCGGTCACTATATTAGAGGATTCTCCTCTAGAGAAGGTTATACAGAATAATGGCAGGTCTCAAGCTCAGGAAGAACTTGTTACTTGTTGAAGCCGACTCGTTGTAATAGACATCATCTGTTACTGTAAACCCTGATACTAAGGTCGATATATTATGCAAGAAGAGCTCAATATCTTAATACAAGCTCAATATCCTCTGATATATTTGGTTACGCCAGAAGAAGAGAGAGCAGAGCAAGCGGTATATCGCCTATCTGAAGACTATGCGGAACGCCGACGCATCTTTGTTTGGACAGTAACCCACGGCATCATTGAATATGGGCAACCCCGTCAAATGACTTTACATAATACTGTTTCTCCTGAGGCAGCATTGGAATGGGTGGTGCGTCAAACAGAATCGGGAATTTATATTTTTAAAGATTTACATCCTTTTATAGATGGAGCTGTGGTCACAAGATGGTTAAGGGATGCGATCGCGAGCTTTAAAAATAGCCAGAAGACAATCATCCTGATGTCTCCAGTCCAGCAGGTTCCAATAGAACTGGAAAAGGAAGTGGTGGTGCTAGATTACCCCTTGCCCAACATGGCTGAGTTAAATCAGGTTCTATCTGCCCAACTACAAAACACCAAAAATTCACGAATTGACACCGAGGCAAGGGAAAAACTCCTCAAAGCTGCCTTGGGTTTGACCAAAGATGAGGCGGAGAAGGTATATCGCAAGGCAAGAGTTAAATCTGGTCGTCTCACCAAAGAAGAAGTAGAAATCGTTCTTTCTGAGAAAAAACAACTGATTCGCCGCAACGGAATCTTGGAGTATATCGAGGAAGACGAAACTATCGACTCCGTTGGCGGTTTAGAAGAACTAAAAATCTGGCTCAGACAACGTTCTAATGCTTTTACTGAAAGGGCTAGGGAGTATGGATTACCGCAGCCAAAAGGCATGTTGATTTTGGGAGTTCCCGGTTGTGGAAAATCCCTCATCGCTAAAACCACATCCCGACTTTGGGGCCTGCCCCTATTGAGATTGGACATGGGAAGAGTCTATGACGGCTCAATGGTTGGGCGTTCTGAAGCCAACCTCCGTAGTGCACTCAAAACAGCAGAGTCGATCTCTCCGGCGATTCTGTTTATTGATGAACTTGACAAAGCTTTTGCTGGGGGTGCTGGTTCAGGGGATTCTGATGGCGGAACTTCGAGTCGAATTTTCGGTTCATTTTTAACTTGGATGCAAGAGAAAACTTCTCCTGTATTTGTGATGGCAACAGCCAATCGGGTTGAAAGACTACCAGGGGAGTTTCTCCGTAAGGGTAGATTTGACGAAATCTTCTTTGTTGATTTACCCACCCCCCAAGAAAAACAAGATATTTTCCGGATTCATCTTAGCAAAAGGCGTTCTGAGATTGCTCGCTTCGATCTAGAACAATTAGCCAAGATATCCGAAGGCTTTTCCGGTGCAGAAATCGAACAGGCAATTATTGCCGCTATGTACGATGCCTTTGCCCAAGACAGGGAGTTCACGCAGCTAGACATCATAGCTGCAATCAAGGCTACTCTGCCATTGTCTCGGACTATGCTCGAGCAGGTCACAGCCCTGAGGGACTGGGCTAGACAAAGGGCTCGCACTGCATCAGCTTCAGTTGCTGAATATCAGCGATTGGAGTTCTAACAGGCTTTCTTCCGCAATTAATGCGGAAGCTAAGACTAGCGCAAGCTAGTAGTTTCTTAAGATAATCTGTCTTAAATCCCAATAAGACAGCATTAAGGTTCAAAATCAAAGAAAGTTGTTGTTTACTTATTTTCCACTGGAGGAAATCTCATGTCTCACTTTAGCACTCTACGCACTAAGATTACTGATTCTGTAATCCTAACCAATTCTCTTCGCGATCTTGGCATTAACGTAAAAAACAATGCTGAGGTTCGCGGCTACAATGGCCAACAAATTCGTGCTGACATTGTAGCTGTTCTTGAAGGGGAATATGATCTTGGTTGGTCTGAGAACAGTGATGGTACTTTTGATTTGATTGCTGACCTTTGGGGTGTTGCGAAAAAGCACAATCAAACTGAGTTGATCAATTCTATTAATCAAAAATACGCTGTTAACAAAACTCTATCCGAAGTTAAGCAACGCGGTTTGCAAAACGCTAACGTTAAATTAGTTCTTCAGTAAGAAAGATAATTTACACCGAACAAGTTGCTTTCTTGGACAAAGTGAAATTATTCAAAATTAATTTAAAGTGCGTTCCCAAGCACAGAGGGTTGGCTATCTTAAAGTCAACCCTTTTTCTGTTTTAAGAAAACTAAAGTTTTTAATTGTAATTAACTATACGAGCAAAACTATCAGGTTCAAGACTGGCACCACCTACTAATGCTCCATCAATTTCAGGTTGAGCCATAATCTCATCAATATTTCCAGGCTTCACAGAACCCCCATATTGAATTGATACGTCTTTGTTGTCTAACTGCTGGCGAATAACACCAATAACTCGATTGGCTTCTATAGATTCACAAGTGTCGCCTGTCCCGATTGCCCAAATTGGTTCATAGGCAATAATTAAATCATTTTGGTCTACACCAACCAAATCTTTTTTTAGTTGATTAATGATGATATTTTCGGTTTCCCCAGCGTCTCTCTGTGCTTTCGTTTCTCCAACGCAAAGAATCGGAGTGATCCCATGGTTTTGAGCAGCTCTAAGACGTAAGTTGACAGTTTCGTCGGTCTCTCCAAAATACTGGCGACGTTCACTATGGCCAATAATTACATAGTTGATGCCAATTTCAGTTAACATGCCACCAGAAATTTCTCCTGTATAAGCACCTTGATCCTCCCAGTGAATATTTTGTGCGCCTAGTTTAATCCTACTGCCGTGAAGATTTTTGGACATGATAGCTAGAGAAGTAAAGGGAGTGCAGAGGATAATATCTCTAGTTTCATCAGCGTTTTCGACCGCGGCCTTAAATCCTTGTACAAACTCTAAAGACTCTGCTTGAGTCTTATGCATTTTCCAGTTTCCAGCAATTACTACTTTTCGCACAGCTTTTTCTTCTATTGACATTTTATTGCAAACTTTAGTTTACGACCAAAGGTGAGGTTAAGGCTAGTAGTTCCTCAAAATGATTTTGACAGGGGAGGAGAGGTTAGATCGTTTAGGGAAATAGGGAAGTAGGGAAGTAGGGAGCACGCACGGCAAAACCCTAAGACCCTAAGTCCTCATTTTTTCAGTGTCCAAATCCATTAGGAATTGCTGTATATCTTTTTTGTAAAGCAATAAATATCTAGATACATAATTTATAAAACTAAGAATAATTGTAAAAAACACTAAGTTACTTTTATAGTACTGATATGCTAACCATGAATACTTTAATATTTTTTTTTGAATCAATCTAATTCTAAACTTGGAGATTTTTTTTAAATGTCACTACTATATCTACAATATCTTTGGTATTTGTAGACGAATATTCTAATTATTAAACTAAATATAATGACAACTAATATTCTTATTTTTAATGATATTTATCAAGACAAAGACCCAAAATTTCGCTCTTTTGATGGAACTAACAATAACTTCAATCAGACTAATTATGGAGCAACAAATACAGCCTTAGTAAATAAATCACCTCTTGATTATGGTGATGGTTTTAGTACAGCATCAGGATTAGAACGTCCTAATCCTCGAAATATTAGCAATGCGATCGCACAGCAGCAGCAAGATATTGAAAGCAAAGCGGGGTTAACCAACACCATTTGGGCGTTTGGCCAATTTTTGGACCATGATCTAACTTTAGTTGCAGATAGTGCTGTTTCAGCTAATATTGAAGTTCCCAATGGCGATCCATTTCTCGATCCGCTCAATACAGGTACCGTAGAAATATTAATGCATGAAAGTTCCTTTATTGAAGGAACCGGTACTAATCCAGATAATCCTCGCCAATTAGCCAACCATATTACCTCTTGGATTGACGGCTCCAACATTTATGGCTCTGATGAGACAAGAGCTAATTTTTTACGTAGCCAAAAAGGAGGAAAACTTAAGGTAAGTGCTGGGGAGTTACTTCCTTTCAATGATGGAACTCAGGCAAATGATGATCCCAGAGGTGGAGACCCCACTCGCTTATTTGTTGGCGGAGATGTTCGGGCCAATGAAAATTCGGTATTAGCATCTATACATACAGTCTTTGTCAGAGAGCATAATCGTATCGCCACAGAGCTACAAAATGCTCATGTTAACTGGAGCGACGAACAAATTTACCAAAGAGCCAGAGAGCTTAATATTGCTCAATATCAAGCAATCATTTACAACGAATATCTACCTGCTCTCTTAGGGGAAGATGCTTTACCAGACTATATTGGCTACGATGCAACTATTGATCCAAGTATTGATCGTGTATTTGCCAATGCCGCTTTTCGTTTTGGTCATACTCAATTAAGTTCCGATATTTTGCGTCTTGATCCTCAAGGAGAAGAAATTGCTCAGGGAAATTTAAAATTAGCAGATGTTTTTTTTCGCTCGGCCTCTGTGGTCCAAGAGTCGGGAATAGCGCCTATTCTGCGAGGTGTTAGTTCTTCCTTGAGTCAAAAGATTGATCCTAAAACAATTGATGATGTGCGCAACCTTTTATTTGGTTTTGGCGAGAATGTTGCCGGGAGAGATTTATTTGCTATTAACATTAATCGAGGCAGAATCAATGGATTAACCGATTACAACAGCCTTCGGGAAGCCTATGGTTTGATTAAGGTTACGAGTTTTGATGCAATCACTTCCGATCCTCAATTGCAAACTCAATTAGCAAGTCTTTATGGCACAGTCGATAATATAGATGGATTTGTTGGGTTACTGGCAGAAGATCATCTTGCTGGGGCTGTGGTGGGAGAAACCTTAAAGGCAGTTTTAGTAGAACAGTTTGTTGCTTTAAGAGATGGCGATCGCTTTTTCTATCAAAACAGCTTTTCTCCCCAGGAAATTTCCTTGATTGAACAAACTACTTTTGCCGATATTATTCGTCGTAACACCGATACTAGTATTATTCAAGATAATGCTTTTTCTCTGGTAAACCAAGGAACAATTAAAAGTGAATTGCTTAATGGCGGTTTGGGTAGTGATACGATCTATGGCCATGGAGGAAATGACTTTATTCAAGGCTATGCCGACAACGATCTGTTATTCGGAAATATCGGAGCAGATCAATTGTTAGGAGGCAACGGAGATGATACCCTCTTTGGCGGCAATGATCGCGATATTCTCCGAGGGCAACAGGGGAATGATTTGTTGTTGGGGAATGCTAATGCTGATAATTTATTTGGAGGATTGGGAGATGATGTCCTACAAGGTGGCGATGGAGATGATCTCCTACAAGGGAATTTTGGCAACGATAAATTGATTGGCAATGCCGGTGCTGATCGGTTGTTTGGCGGGAATGATTCAGATACCTTGAATGGTGGTCATGATAACGATCTTCTTCGAGGTCAAAACGGCAATGATCTGTTATTCGGGAATTTTGGTGCTGATAATTTATTTGGAGATAATGGATTTGATACCTTGAATGGCGGTTATGGTAACGATCAGCTAAGAGGAAATAGCGGTAATGATCTTCTAAAAGGACAAGCTGACCAGGATTTATTGCATGGCGATCATGGTTTTGATACTCTTTTTGGCAATAATGGCGATGATACTTTGTTTGGTGGAAGTGGGAATGACCAATTATCGGGCGATCGCAATAATGATCTGCTTGATGGAGGTTTGGGCTTTGACGTTCTTATTGGGGGCAATGGTAGCGATTTCTTTGTCCTGCGAGAGAATAATGGAACTGATGCAATCCAAGACTACCAGGATGGAATTGATCGATTTATGTTAGTAGATGGTTTAACTTTTCCCGATCTAAAATTTACGTCTGGACAAAATGCTAGTCAAATTAGGGTCGAAGATACTAACCAATTATTAGCAACTGTCATTGGGATTGAAATCAACATATTAGACAGCAGTGATTTTATAGTGTCCTAAGGTAAGCTTAGAAGATTAATAAAACAAGTTGAAAACCTTAATAGATTTTTCGCTGAAGCTAAGATCGTCAGCAATCGAATATTATGATTTGAGATTCACCAAATAATCGACTGATCATTAGCTCATGAGCTTAAGACCTACGAAATTTCCTCCGATGACAAAACAACAAACTTGGGTTAGTACGATCTCCAGTATTTTTCAATTTATTCTAGGTTTTGTACTGGGAGTGGCCCTGATCGCTGGTATTGGTGCTGGTGCGGCCTATTTTTATTTTACAAAAATGTCTTCTCACACTCCGACTAAGCCTGCATTTGAAGAAGCTGAACCGCTACCCTTGCCAGAACAAGACGCGATCGCAAAATCCGATTCAGCTCCCACATCAGAAACGGCAGCCCAACCTGAACCAACTCCAGAACCGGAACCCATTCCAGAACCGGAACCTGAATTACCAGCAAATGCTTATTTTGCCAGAGTTACTTGGCCTCAAGGCTTAAGTTTGCGAGCTGAACCATCCTTGGATGCTGAGCGGGTAGGGGGAATTGGTTACAATGCTCGGATTATCATTCTCGAAGATAGTTCGGATAAGAAATGGCAGAGAATTCGCATTCCTGAGAGCCAGAGAGAAGCTTGGGTTAAGGCTGGGAATGTGGAGAAAGAATAGAGTATGTAGGTCACATGTTTAAAATATTTGTGACTCAAATGACAATTGTTAGAAAAAAATAGATAAATAAATTATGTATTTTTCCTCTAGGTTTGAATTTTGGACGTTAAGTTATAAAGGTTAAGATGTTTTCCGATTTTATAAAATTCTATGACCTCTCACGAATTACTTACTTTAGCTATCTTACTTAGTCCTGGAATGTTGCTTTCGGTTTTGATTATGTCTACCTTTGCCAAAGGCGGCTAATAGGCTTTGGGTCTTCAATATATCAGCCCAAGTTTTCCGTTATATCCCCAAATCCCTAAAATTTCCCATCTCCCCAATCGACTTGATTAAAAGTTGCGCTATGAAGTGTAACTTAGTGCGACTCGCGAGTAGAAGACTTGCTATATTAAGACAAGATATCTTTATTACAAAAGCTCAAAGGAAGTTATGCCAGTAACGGAAACTCAATTAGTTGCCTTATTGTATTTAGTACTCAGTGGAACCTATCTCGTAGTTTTGCCTGCATTAGTCTATTTTTACCTCAAAAATCGTTGGTATACTGCTAGCTCAGTAGAAAGATTATTGATGTATTTATTTGTCTTCTTGTCTTTCCCTGGAATGTTACTGCTGAGTCCATTTCTGAACTTTCGTCCCAAACCCAGTAAAATTAAGGCTTGAGTTGGTTAGATATGCGTAGAATAGATGCGATCGCGATTTCTTTTGGTGTTTTTGTCGCCGGGGGAATCATTTTTTTGTTTTTTAATTTTGTCGGGTTAGACAGTATCTCTGCGGGAATTTGGAGTCAAGTTGTCTTAATTGCCGGGGTGATTGGCTGGTCTATGACCTATTTGTTTCGGGTCTTAACCAAGAATATGACCTATAATCAGCAGTTGAAAGACTACGAAGAAGCAGTAATCCAAAAGCGCTTTGAAGAAATGTCCCCCGAAGAACTAGCAAAATTACAAGAAGAAGTTGGCCAAGAAAAACAGTCTTAATTGCCAAATAACTTTAATCATCATTGAAAAACCAAGTTGGATCAATATAATTAATCCGGGCACAAGGCTCTAGAGCCGATAAGATGGCCTTGCCATAACTTCGAGAATTAACTCTATTATCTAGCAGAGCAATAATACCTTGGGATTCTCTCACGGGAATTATGGTCTGTTGAATTATATTTAAAGCCGTTGGCAATAGGTAAAGGCGAAACCAATCTTTGCGTCCGCGTTTAAGATGGGCAACTCGACTAGCAACCAAAGGATTTTCCAATGATGGCAAAGGCAAAGTCGCAATAATTAATAATTTGGGAGTAGGTAATTGGTCTTGATGTTGTTTCCAGAACTGCCAACCAGTGACTAAAATTCCTGTGTCGGTAACTTCGGTGCTGTCTACTTGTACTTGTGAGCCTATTTGAGCCGCTAGAGCTGCTGCTACTTGAGCTCTCAGGGGCACATCTTCGATTAAAATCACGGCTGGTTGCTGATTATTTCGACTAAAACCCACTAAAATACGAGCTTGCTCGATAAAGGCCGACCGAAACTGAGGATTATTTGGAAGAGGAAAGCGATCAGGCAAATATAATCTGAGACATTCTTGTTGCCGATTGGGAGAATATTGTAAACAGAGCATTTCTGGTAAGCCAAACTTTTCGCGATATACAGGAGCTTGGGACTCGCGGTCTAAAAAGCTGCCAATAAAAACTACAGGTTGTTGACGCCAAATGGGATTTAAAGCGATCGCCACTTCCGCAGGCGCAATATGCAAAGAGAAAAATCCGGTACTGGTTTCCCGAGATACCCATAGCAAGGGACTGGGCTGAGAGTTGAGGCGAAAAGGATGATGAGGAGAATTAAATAGATGCCAAAATTGGGCAAACTTAGGAGTTAAAGCTTGCTTCTTGGCCAAAATTTGCAGGATGTAAACCAAAATATCCCGTTCTGGTTGTTCTAATACATAGCATTGATAGGGATTGACAGGATGATTAAAAATGGCTTTCGTCAATTTGACTCGGCTATTGCGAATCAATTCAGCATCTTGAGGATTAGTTTGCAATAAATTATCCCAATCAGACACTTCAAGAGAGATGGTTAATTGCTGGATTGCCCATTCTTCAAGATGATCCGCGCGATCGATAATAGTAGGAATTTGCTTAGGAAATTTATTTTCTTGATATACGCGATCGCGAATCCAGTTTTGAGGACTTGTTATGAGCAATTGGTCCCCTGTTTGCCATTTCGTACCAATTCTGACTTGTTTATTGATACCTAACCATTTTTGCAGATTAGGGATTTCTTGGTTGATTAGATGGGCTTGTTTGAGTTCAGGAATCACAATGATTACCGACCAGTCCCCCAAGAGCACTGGCATTAAATAACTAGTGCAATATCGCTTGCTACTACTCCCTGTTTGCATTAAAGCAGAACGACCCAAACGTAGGGTTCTCGCAACCAAGCGCGCCATAGTCAAATGATGAGGCCAATCTCTATTTCCTTGTTCTCGCAAAAAATCTTTGAGGGAAGAATGGACTTCTACTTCTATCACTTCAAGGGTTTAATTAGGTTTTAGGTTTTAGGTTTTAGGTTTTAGGTTTTAGGTTTTAGGTTTTAGGTTTAGTGGTTTCGGAGTGAGATGTTGAGAATAGTTGATAATATTAGAGACTAGCTAGATTCTTCTTGGGGAAAAACTCCAGGTTTAACGGCAATTGTTCTTAGTTTACCGTTTCTCAGGATTTCTAGGGGCAAAGATTCGCCAATTTCGCTATTTTCCACTCTATCTTGTACTTGTAAAGAGTTTTGAATATCGCGATCGCCAACCTTGAGAATTGTATCTCCTGCTTGCAATCCAGCTTTGGCGGCGGGAGAATTTGGCACGACTTTAACAATTAAAACTCCTTGATCCGCTGTGATATTGACATCCAAATCTTGTTGTTGATTAATTTGTTCTTTAGTTTCAGGGGTCAGATTAACCATATGAATCCCCAAATAGGGGTGATCAGCCTTTCCTTGATCGAATAATTGATTAGCAATCCTTCGTGCTGTTTCGATGGGGATGGCAAAACCTAATCCTTGGGCATCAGCACGAATCGCGGTATTGATTCCAATGACCTCCCCCTGCGCGTTGAGTAAGGGTCCCCCGGAATTTCCAGGATTAATCGCGGCATCAGTTTGAATAAATCGTACCCGTTTATCAGGCACTCCTACTTGAGAACTAGAACGATCTATAGCGCTAATAATACCAACAGTGACCGTATTATCAAAGCCTAAAGGATTCCCGATCGCGATCGCCCATTCTCCAGGATTCAATTGTTCGGCATTTCCTAAAGTTACGGTGGGCAGATCTGTCGCCTCAATCTTCAAGACTGCAACATCAGTAATCGGATCAACACCTAAAACTTCACCTTCATAAACTTGACCATCTTTCAAGGTTACCTGAACCGTTTTAGAACCTTCAACAACATGGGCATTGGTAATTAGGCGACCATCAGAACTCAAAATAAAACCTGAACCTGTACCTCTTTCTACTTGATCTGGGATTGGGGAACTCTCGTCGCCAAAAAAGCGGCGGAAAAAAGGTTGCGAAAATCTATTATCTCCCCCAGAGGTTTCTACTTGCCGGGCAGCATCAATCCGAACCACAGCGGGCCCCACTTTTTGTACAGCTTGGGCTATGAAGTTAAAGTTCTGATTTGCGGCGGCGTTTAAACTAGGTAAATTCTTCGACAAGGTCGGGACTACTGTGGGGTAAACTTTTTGACTTTCAATCACAGTCTTTGAGTCGCCAAGATAGCGGCTCCCCCAAAACCCAGCGCCACAACCCACCGCTAATATTCCCACATAAACACTCAGTTTTCGAAAAAATAAATTCATGATTCATTGCCCATGTTTCAGGTCTGCCCTTGTTCCAATTATTACAGAGAATCCACTTTCCTGTTTTTTACGATTCTTATCCTTTTTGCAATCATAGTCTCCTTGCCCATTCAATAGATGCTGTTTCGATCTATGTAGCAGCAAAATAAAGACAAAAAAGAAAGGTCGTTTTAATGTAACGACCTTTTAAATAAATAATATTTAAACTTTTAGGAAATTGTTTATTTGATAAACAACATTTCTTGGTACTTAGGTAAAGGCCATAGATCGTCTGCGATTTCACCTTCTAAACCATCGGCATATTCCCGCACCTCATCCATTAGGGGACGAATAGTTTTTGCGGAATACTGCATATGTTCCTTCATAGAAGAAAAATCTTCTTTCTCTAAAGCTATTCCTAATTTGCTGGTTGCGCCCATCATACTACTGGTTAAACTCGCAACTTTGTTCAAAATTTCAGTATCGAAGTCAATGCCTGATTCTTTAAGACTAGCAATAGTTGTTGAGAGGTTAGATAAATATGCTACTGCTGCGGGATAGATCTTAGTTTTGGCAATATCGATAACTAGCTTGGCTTCAACTTCGATCGAAAGTATATATTGTTCTGAATAGACTTCAAAGCGACTTTCTAGTTCTCTAGGAGAAAGAACTCCAGTTTTATCAAACAATTCCTCAATATAACCTTCTGTCAAAACTGGTAGGGCATCAGCTGTTGTAGGTAGATTAGGCAAACCCCGCTCTTCCACAGCCGTTTTGTGCCAGTCCGCAGAATAACCATCTCCACCAAAGACGACTGCACCATGTTCATCCATAATCTCTTTAAGGATGGCAAAAATCGCTGTGTTGAGTTCGGTTCCTGCTGACAACTCACTTTCCAACTTATTGGCTATCCAATCCAAAGAATCCGCCAAAATTGTATTCATAGCAATTAAAGGCCCCGCAACAGATTGGTGAGAGCCCACAGCTCTGAATTCAAAACGGTTACCAGTAAAAGCGAAGGGTGAAGTTCTGTTGCGATCGCCAGAATCCTTCATAAATGTGGGCAAGGTTTCTACCCCTAGATCCATAATGCCGCCAGGTTGACTGCCAATAATCGCGCCTTTTTGAATTTGCTCATAGACATCTTCTAACTGACTGCCCAAATAAACAGACATTATGGCCGGAGGAGCTTCATTAGCACCCAATCTATGATCATTGCTGGCCGTGGCAATCACAGCGCGCAATAATGGCCCGTACTTATGAACTCCACGAATTACCGCACCGCAGAAGGTCAAAAACTGGATATTATCATGGGGTGTATCGCCAGGATCGAGCAAGTTCCCCTGAGTAGCATTACTAACAGACCAATTTACATGCTTACCAGAACCATTAATACCAGCGAAGGGTTTTTCATGAAGCAAGCAAGCGAAACCGTGTTTTTTGGCAGTATTCCGCAGAATAGTCATCGTCAATTGTTGGTGATCTGTGGCCGCATCTGCCGATTCAAAATAAGGTGCAATTTCAAACTGACCAGGAGCCACTTCATTATGTCGGGTTTTCGCAGGAATCCCCAAACGATACATTCTTCTTTCTACTTCCTGCATAAAAACTTGAACTCTTTCAGGAATTGCACCAAAGTAATGGTCATCAAATTGCTGACCTTTAGCTGGAGTCTTGCCAAATAAGGTTCTGCCCGCCAACAATAAATCAGGACGACTGTTGGCAAAGGCCGCATCTACCAAAAAATATTCTTGTTCTGCACCACAGCTGGAATTAACCCGAGCTACATCTTCATTTCCTAAAAGCTTGAGAACTTTCGTGGCAGACTCATTCATCGCTCCAATAGAGCGCAAGAGAGGAATTTTCTTGTCGAGGGCTTCTCCTGTCCAAGAAACAAAGACTGTGGGAATGCAAAGCGTTACACCATTGTCAGTTTCCATAACATAGGCTGGGCTGGTGACATCCCAAGCGGTATAACCCCTGGCTTCAAAGGTGGAGCGAATGCCGCCATTGGGGAAAGAAGAGCCATCAGGTTCACCTTTAATTAAAGTTTTCCCGGAAAACTCGGAAATCACTGTGCCATCATTTTGCACTGAAATAAAACCATCATGCTTTTCTGCTGTAGCATTGGTCATTGGGTAAAATACATGGGCATAGTAAAGTGCCCCTTTGGAGATCGCCCAGTCTTTCATCGCTGAAGCTACGATATCCGCCACTGAAGGATCTAGCTTAGCATCAGATACTATAGTTTTCTTTAGAGATTTAAATACACCTTTAGGAAGACAAGCTTGCATCTTGCTCAAACTAAACACATCGGCTGCCCAGATGTCTTCTAATGACTCTGGAGGTGGAACTGGAATGGGTTTGCGATGTGTAATTTGATAGATAGCTTGAGTCCGTGGCTCATATCCCATAATAATTACTTCCTTGTTATACATCTAGATCTTACGAATCTTACAAGGATGCGATCGGGACAAATGTAGCATATGTAACCGAGTTGAATATGTAAAGATGCTTAGCCTGACATCGTTTATATAATCTTCATAAATTAAAATTTTCCCCAAAAATTTTCCGCTGAACCCATGCCGAATTAAATATCGACAGCTAAACTGATAGATGCCATTATGTCATGAGCTGATCGTTTTCCATGTCCAACGCCAGACCGCTTCCGAAGCCTAATCCTGAAATAACTGATTACGAATGGGATGTTACTCCCTATCGGGTCAAGATATTATTTGATAGTTTGCAGCAACTTCTTAGTCAAAAACAAGAGAATTTAGACTACATAGACGATGAAAATCAGTGGCTGCGTAAACAATTAGATTCCCGTATTGAACGCACCTACAATCCCATACTCCCTTCATTACCAGAGATTATACTTTGGGCAATTATCGGTTTGATTTTGACGGTGGGTTGTACTTTTATTGAGGCTCATACTGTCAATTTTCCTTGGTTGTGGAATAATCAGGAGTTGGCAATTCCCACTTTAGGAGTTAGTTATCAAATTGGGGCTGTTTTATTCATTGGTTGTGTTGCAGGAAGACATGCTGCTTTGTTGTCTCAACTAACCTATGTAATTTTGGGTCTTTGCGGAGTGCCAATTTTTGAGAGTGGTGGTGGTTGGCATTATCTGTCCGAACCTAATTTTGGTTACTTGGTCGGATTTGTTTTTGGGGCTTGGTTATGTGGCCATTTGGCATTTAAAAGATTAGTTTACTTGGATGGTTTGATTGTAAGTTGTGGTGCTGGTCTATTGGTAATTCATGCTACAGGGATATTGTATTTAACGATTCTCTATTATATTCAAGGTTTAGGAACAGGGATTAATTCCCTCATCGAAGGGATCTCTCTCTATTCTCTAGCTCTGTTGCCAGGACAATTGGCGGTAATTTGTGCCACGGTGACTATTTCTTATATGTTGCGCAAGCTAATGTTTTGCTAATTGATTTTTAATAGAATATATGCTGTGGTTAATTGAACCCCTAAATTTTGTATTTATGCGTCAGGCGATCGCGGTGGGTTTTTTCTTGGGGATTCTCAGTGCAGTAGTGGGCAGTTATTTGATTTTGCAACAAATGGGCATGATGAGTGGTGTCATTTCCCATGCTGTGTTACCAGGGATTTCGATCGCGTTTTTTTTAGAAATTAATTTAGCTATTGGGGCCTTTATCGCAGGTATACTGAGTGCCCTTGTCGTGATGGTTATTAATACGCGATCGCGGGTGAAGGTGGATGCGGCTATGACTCTTGCTCTGACAAGCTTTTTGGCTTTAGGCATTATTTTAATTAATGTCTTAGAAACTAATCAAATAGATTTAAGTAGTTTGTTGTTTGGAGATATTTTAGGCGTCACAAAACAAGATGTTTGGCAAACAGCAACCATTACAGTAGTTATTATTCTTTTAACAAAATTATTTTATAAAGAGTTAGAATTTTACACTTTTGACCCTATTGGAGCTAAAGCCTGTGGCTTACCAGTCAATTTATTATACTTTGGTCTGCTCTGTGCTATCACCCTCAATATTGTCGCCAGTATGCAGACAGTAGGGGTTTTACTAGTAATGTCTTTGCTCGTAGGGCCTGCAATCACTGCTTATTTATGGATTGAATCCTTAGCCCAAATGATGTTTTTCGGGGCAATAATCGGCGTAGTTTCGACTATTGGCGGGATGTATGTTAGTTATTATTTTGATTTGCCTTCGGGAGCTGCGATCGTGATGCTGGTCTTTGTTTTTTTTAGTTTATCTTTCTTATTTAGTCCGACTCAAGGAATTATTAATACCCCTGACAATCGCCAAAGATTGACAAGTCTTTTGAAGTTAAGAAAAAATTAAAGGAAGCCAATTTTCATCCAATAGCTGCTCTAAATTCCCAATAGGAGATATCGGAAATGTATCGAGGGGCAATTCAGAAATATCAGCCACCAACTCCCGAGAATCCTGAATAACATTCGTCGAATACTTTTATTAGGTAACATTTTAGACTAGGACTAGTTTTTAATTCCTTCTTGATTTGCTTACGAAAATTGCGAATTTCTCTTTTCCAATGATTTTGATTATAATCTCTTTCTTGTTCCCAATATGCTAATTTGAGTAAATGCTCGAATAACCTTGTTAGTAAACTTTCTATTCTTCTTTTTTCACTCCTTCCCAAACTGGCTATCTCCTCAATTAAACTTTCCCAATCAAGAGAACTAAAGTTTTTTGCCTGTAATTGTGCCACAGTCTCTTCTAGCCAAAGATTATAGTCAATGTCATACAAGGTCTTTTGGGATTGTCTTATTTTAGAAACCATTTTTATTTTTCATTATACAATCAAAAAAAGCGTGATTTCTAACAAATTGCGCTTTTTTCACTACCTAATAGCTAGGAGCTAAGGCAACGGTGGCTGATTATTTCCGGTTGTAACTGGTTCTCTGACCCAATATTGAGTCAAAAGAGCAGAGTTGGCAACCGGATCTGTAATTGCCGAGAAGAAGTTATCACGATTAACTGTTTGTTGAGGAGTCCAATTCCCAGCAATTCTAATGGCCTGCATCGTCGCGACTCGGTTACCTAGTAATGGTTCGGGATTTTCTACGGTTCCACCCAAGGGAACAATCTCAAATAATCCAGGATGGGCATTAACCGCAGTTTGGGCTAAATGATAAAACATTAATCCCACATCGGCTTCACCGTCAGCTAATGCCTGAGGAACATCCCGATGGTGAATGCGATCGCCAACTACCCATTTTCTCCTTCGCTCATTGTTCTTGGGATTGAAGATTTGGTTAAATAAGTTGGTAGCTTTTCTATTGGCGATGTTTATATCACCTGTGTCGGCTTCAACCTCACGAAAAGCCATATGAAAAACGCTAGAGCTATAGTTGTCGAAACTGCCAGCTTCCGTTTCTGGGTTGGAAGTCGCAACGCGAATATTTTCTCGCCCGAGATCCCAAATATTATTAATCTTCTGCGGATTGCCCGAGGGAACTAGCAACACATTACCAAAATTACTGAGGATCTTCGCTGGTTCTCCATCATTATAACCACCTTTTACTACCCCATTCATGATTGATTTTGGGCCCATGACAACCATCGGCATACCAAGAATTTCCATGTTGCCAATGCTGAGGCGACCACCATTTTTTAGTTGGGGAAGAGAAACTGGTGGGGACGTAGAATAACCCCATTGACCCTGCTCAACAACGGGATTATTTGGGAGATAGGTTTGACGAAAGAAAACATTGAGAAACCGATAAAAATTGCCTGAGGTGGAAAAGAGTAAGTCCCAATCATCAGAACTTGTTTGCATATGCCAATCTTCCAGGATGTTTGCTTGACCAGTCAGGTCTGGATAGTCAAAGGGACGTTCTGGTATCTCATCCATACCACCTTCTCGAGGCCATTGAAGAGTTTTTTGCCCTAAAACAATAGGTTTCGTGGTAATTTCGGGGACAGTCACCGATTGAGCTTGTACCGGCAGAGAAATCAGAGACATTAATAAAAATAAGATTTTTGTATGAAATTTCAGTCGCAGACTATTCATCCTAAATTTTTCCTCAGTTTTTATTTTTAATATTATAGCTATTAATTTAAAATGTAATAGTTATATATTATTTTGTTATACACGATCTTTATTTCTCCAACAAGTAAATAAAAGAATATTTAGACTATCCTCTTCAAAATTTAATCTTACACATATAGAATCTCAATCTTTTTCTGACATAAGCATCAAGTGAGATTCAATCCTAAATGGTATTAATAGACACTATTTTCTCACTATTTATCATTAGTGTTTTTAATTACAGAAGCGTTTTTTCGGGGTATCTACCTAAGTAAGGCGCTAGCATATACACTCAGACCTTAAGAGTATTTACATGGTTCCTTAAGAGAAAATACGTAAGTATTTTCCCCATTGCTATTTACCCGTATTTAAAATATAAAGAACAAGTTAGGAAATTAATAAAAGGACAGAGAATTGTTTATATTATATAAGGTTACTGCACAACAATTACAACAAATAGTCGTTATCTAAACCATATTCAAAATGTAGAATATTTAACAATTTTTTCCACATAAATATATCAATCTTTTTCGCTTAGACAAGTATTTAATCCTATAACTCTTACAAAAAAGTTATACAAATGACAGAATCCAATATTTATTATCGAGAAGTATCAGGCCAGAAGAAGAGCGATAGACAGAAATTAACAGGCTCAGAAGACTTGTCTTCTTCTGATGCAGAGGAGGTGGAAGCAGAAGAAGTTCATTTTGAGCAAGCATTTGCTTACAAAAAAAATTTAAAATGGATAAATGCCTTACAGGTAGGGGAAGCAGAACTTCAGATTGACTCAGAGAACATCAAGCCGAATGTTTCTTGGCAAGAGATTTTGGGGCGTTTCGGTAGATTTTCCAATATTGTAATGTCGGGAATATTGGCCTCTGCAGATCGAGTTACCAAGAAATTATCCTCTCAGAAAACTGGGGCTAATGTTGCGAGAATTTATCTCGAACAGGCAATAATTTATCGGGAAGAGCAAAAATATCCAGAAGCTGTTCAAGCTTGTGACGCGGCGCTGAGGATTGATCCGAAACTAGTTGAGGTCTACAAAGTATTAGGTGATATTTGTCAAAAACTAGAGAAGTTTGCGATCGCGGTTAGTTATTATGAACAGGCGATCGCCATGAAGCCAGATTTTTCTGAAGCCTATGCCAATCTCGCAGATCTTTATGCTCAACAAAGTAATTGGCAACAAGCCCATAACTATTATCAACAAGCGATCGCGCTCAAGCCCGATTCTCCTTGGGTATATAAACAATTATCTTTAGTACGCCAAAACTTGCGCCAAGAATCAACAGACTCCCCAAGGTTGGAACAACTTGCGCCTCAAACCTCTTCTCAGCAATTGTTAATTTTAGGAGAGCAAGCTTATCAACAAGGAAAATTTCCTCAGGCTTTGCAATATTATCAACAGGTAGTTCAAATTAATCCCAACTCTCGTCAGGCTTATCAAAGACTCGCCACAATTACCGAATCAATGGGGCTATGGCAGGAATCCACCACTTACTATCGAAAACTACTCCAGCTTGAAGACTCGTCAATAAACACCCCCCTCCTACCAGCGAGAAAGCAATTATTTCTCAGAGGACATTCTGCAAAATCTGCTGCTGATTCGAACATAAATTCGGAAATAAATAGTTCTGAGAAAATCGCGACTCCAGAAGCGGCGCCGGTAACTAATGGGGCCGAGGAGCAAGTAACTCAAGGTGATTCTTGTGCCAAAAACCAGCAATGGCAAGAAGCGATTGTTTACTATCAAAAGGCCTTGGATCTAAATCCCAAATCAGAAGTTGTTTATCTGAAATTAGGAAAGGTTTTAAAGAACGCAGGAGAACGACAACAGGCTTTGCGTTGCTACCAAGACGGAATTCAGCATAATCCCCGAAGTTACGAATTATATTTCAACCTAGGAATTAGCTTTACCCAACAGAGTAATTGGCAACAAGCAACTGACTGTTATCGACAAGCGCTTCAGCTCAACCCTGGTTACTGGGAAGCTCTGCATAATTTAGGAAGTGTTTTGGGTTATCAAGAACTTTGGTCGGAAGCGATTACTGTCTATCGCCAAGCGATCAGACTAAAACCGGATCATCCCTTATCCTACAATGATTTGGGTATCATGTTGCTGCGAAGCGACAAGCCAGAAGAAGCGATATCTATGTTCAAAAAAGCCATTGCCCTCAGGTCTGATTTTCCTGAAGCATATTGTAATTTTGGGGATGCTTGTGTGCAAATTGGTCAATGGCGAAAAGCGATCACAGCATATCAGTCGGCGGCAAAAATAAAACCTAATTTACCTGGTTTGTCAAAGAAAATAGCCCATGCTTTGTTCCGCCAAAGTGAAGAATATAGACAGACAGCTTTGGATAATATTCTTCAAGAAATCAAGAGATCGCCCAAAAATATTACCAATTATTATCAGGCTTTAGAGATTGATAAGAACAATCCAGAACTTTACTTAGGATTAGCAAATGCTCTGATGGCGGCGGAAAAACCCGATGAGGCGATCGCAGCTTATCAAAAAGCAGTGCAACTAGAGCCGAAAAATGTCGAAGCCACAATTCGCTTAACTAATGCTCTAATGGCGAAATATCCAGAGACGGATGTTAACAAAATAGTGGAACGTTTCCTCACTTCTCCAGGAATAGCCACCGTTACTACGGAAAAAGAGCCTACAGCAAAAGTGACCACCACAACAATTGCCGATCGCCCAAAGATTTCTGCGATTTTAAATCTTCCTCATAGTGATCGCCCTACAATATCAATTATTATCCCTGTCTACAATAAACTAGACTATACTCTGCAATGTCTCTCTTCGTTAGTAAAGCATATTCACCAAGATACTCTAGTTGAAGTGATTGCCATCAACGATTGCTCTGGGGACCATACTCAAGCAACCCTAGAGCAGTTAACAGGTCTAACTTTAATCAACAACGCTCAAAACCTCGGTTTTATCCATTCTTGTAACAAAGCAGCCAAGATTGCTAAGGGAGAATATCTCTACTTCCTGAATAATGATACGGAAATTCGACCCAAAGCGCTCGAAAGTTTGCTAGAAGTGCTTCAAGCGGATCCAAAAGTGGGAGCCGTCGGCTCCAAACTCATTTATCCTAAAGGTTCGCTCCAAGAAGCAGGCGGGATTATTTGGCAGGATGCTGCGGGCTGGAATTATGGCAGAAAGCAAAATCCTTTTGACCCTCAATATAATTATCTGCGAGAAGTAGATTACTGCTCGGGAGCTAGCCTAATGGTTAAAAAAGAAATTTTTGAGTCCTTAGGTGGGTTTGATTCCGAATTTGCCCCTGCCTACTATGAAGACACCGATCTTTGCTTTAGGATTCGCCATAATTTAGGCTTAAAAGTTCTTTACCAACCCAAGTCGGAAGTTATTCACCACGAAGGTATTAGCTCAGGAAATTCTACCGATAGTGGGGTTAAGCAATATCAAATAGTTAACTCCAAAAAATTCCATCTAAAATGGCAGTCGGTTCTCGAAACTAAACAATATTTACCCAATCGGGGAATTGCCAATATCCCTGGGGCAGCCAGAAAATATCAAGGACAAAAAACAATTTTAGTAATAGATAGCTATGTGCCATGCTATGACAAGGACTCTGGCTCTCGTAGACTATTCGGATTGCTAAAAATCTTCAAAGAGTTAAATTATCACGTGATTTTTGCTGCGGAGAATGGGTTCAAAGAAGAGCCCTATGTAAGCTTATTGCAAAATTTACAGATTGAGCTGATCTATACCCAGGAAGGTTATGGTACTCCCATTGAGGAACAAATAGCAGAAAGATTATCCTTTGTCGATATTGCCTGGATCGCTCATCCTGAGAATTACGAAAAATACGCATCTCTGATTCGCCAGCATGACCAGATTAAACTTGTCTACGACACTATTGACTTACATTACCTAAGACTAAAACGAGCTCAAAAACTGTTATCCGACTCGCCCAGTATTGAGGATATCAGGCAATGGATCAGAATGCAGTCGCGGGAATTGCAAGCCGCTCATGAAGCTGATTTGACAGTCACTATTTCCACAGTAGAACAAGACATTTTGCAACAACAACAGGTGGGTGATTTAGCAGTTATTCCTAATGTGCATCTTCCCTATACTGGTGAAATACCTGGTTTCCCAGAAAGGAAAGGTTTGCTCTTTATCGGCAGTTATAATCATCCGCCAAACATTGATGCTGTAGTCTGGTTATCTCAAGAGATTATGCCTTTAGTCTGGGAAAAATTACCAGAATTAACTGTAACTCTACTAGGCACTAATCCCACGGAAGAAGTCACTGCTTTAGCTCGTGACCCTAGAGTGACCGTACCTGGTCATCTCGTGGATGTGACACCTTATTTTCTAACCCATCGGGTGTTTGTGGCACCTCTTAGATATGGTGCAGGGATGAAAGGCAAAATTGGACATAGTTTGGAATATGGATTGCCGATTGTGGCTACTAGTATTGGTATCGAAGGCATGAATTTAAACCATGAAACCCATGTTTTAGAGGCGAATCAAGCAGCAGAGTTTGCAACACAAATTATTCGGCTTTATCAGGAAGAAGAGTTATGGCATCAATTGGCTATTAATAGTAAACAAGCGATCAAGCCTTATGACCCGCAAGTAATTAAGCAGAAGTTAAATGACATTCTCAAACGATTGATTGGAAAGTAAAAGTATCTAGTATTTTATACAGCTTACTAACTATTATAAAACAATGATATCATCAGAAAGAAAGAAAATTGCAATTACCAAATCTGGGGAAAAAGACAATCTTTATCGTACAGATTGGTTGATAAGTCAGGCAAATATTCAAGAAAAAGAGGGTAAAATAGAAGAGGCGATCGCATTTTACTTAGAAGCTATTGAATTAGATAAAAATCAACCTGCTTTGGTTTATGAAAACGCTATTATTTTACTAGAAAAGGTTAATGAGATAGATAAAGGTTTGCACTTGGGGGAGCAAGCATTAATAATCCACCCTAAATCTGATCGGATTCATCAAACTATCGAAGTTATTTATGAGAAACAACAGAATTTGTCTGCAAACATTAATGGTCAAGAAAATAAAGAAAAAATAGATGATTTACATACTCAAGCAGTAGTAAAACATAAAGCAGGAAAAATAGAAGAAGCGATCGAGATTTATTTGAAATTAATTGAATTAGATGAGAATCAATTTTCTTGGATATATAGCAATGCGATTACCTTACTCTGCCAACTTAAGCTTATAGATAAAGGCTTGGAATTAGGAGGCAAAGCTTTAAAGATGTATCCTGATTCTGATGAAATACATAGATCTCTAGGATTAGTTTATAAAGGTCAAGATAATGAATCTAAATCTGTTGAACATTATCAAACAGCTATTCGCTTGAATCCTCAGCAACCTGATTGGCTATATTGTAATTTAGCTAATCAATTGATGGAATGTTCTAAAGTTAGCCAAGCTCTCAAAGTAATTCAAGCTGGAATACATCAACATCCTAAAAGTTATATTTTGTATTATTGCTTAGGTGAAGCTTTTATCAAACAGGGAGATCTGGATCAAGCGCTTAAGGTATTCAAGGATACTCGTTGTTTAAACCCAGATTCAGATGATGTAAAAAATAAGTTAAATGAGGTCGTTTCATTGAAAAGCTATCATTCGATTCAGTCAAGTGATAATTTAGCTCAAGTTATTAATTTAGACCAGACAGAAGAAATAGATAAAGAATTAGACGAACAAGAAAACTTATTATGCGGATATACTGAAAATAATTTTGGCGATTATAATGATGTGAGTGATACATTTTTTGGGGAAATACTTTGTATATCTGGAAATCAAATTATAGGCTGGATTGCTGATGAAAATTTTGCCAAAAAAAATATTACTGTTAAACTGCTGATTAATGGCCTAGAGATCAATAGTTGTCAAGCTAATTTATCTAAAAAGCACTTCAAAGAAAAATATATTAAAAATATAAAAATAAATTCCAATAAACATTGCTTTTTTTGCCTGCAAATTCCCGATATTATTTTAAATAATGACGGATTACATCATATTCAAATACTCTGCCCTGACAATACCATATTAGCTGATATAGATAATTATTTTTTATCGGCACAAGGAAATATTGACTTACTAAGCAATGATCGAATTGCTGGCTGGATTACTGATGACAATCAAGATTATTCACTAGAATTGGATTTATATATAGATGGAACAAAAAAACAATCTTTTTTTGCAGACATAGAACGTAACGATGTTAATTTTGGACTGCGTTGTGGATTTGACATTCATTTTCCGAGTGCCATTTATTCCGGACAGCAGGTAGAGTTGACTCTTAAGAATTCTAAAATCCCTATCTTAGATACTCCCAAGCAGGTAATTACTGCTATTGGTAGCATAAATATATTACACAAGCTTAATCAAGCCACTAAAAATAATTTAATTAATTTCAGTGAACAAGAAAAACAATGGGTAAACTATCAACTGATCCCAAAACTTATTGCGCAGTTTAGGGTTGCATCTAAATCCAGTGATCAGGCTATCGTCAACTATCCCCTAAATCAAGTTTTTTCAATTTATCAACAGTTAGTTAAAACAGACAAGATAGTAAATGTAGTTGTGCCTGTATACAAAAACTATCAAGTTACTAAGCTCTGCCTAGAAAGTATCATTAAATCTAGAAAAGAAAACAAAATACCCTTTAACATTCATGTCATAGATGATTGCAGTCCAGATCCGCAAATTAGCATTTACCTGAAAGACATTGCTCAACAAGGCTTAATTCAATTGTTAATTAATCAAGATAATCTAGGTTTTGTCCGTAGTGTCAACAAGGGGATGAAAATGAATTCAGATCGTGACGTGATACTCCTCAATTCTGATGCGATTGTTAACGGAAACTGGATAGATAGACTTAGGGACTTGTCTTATTCTCAAGAAAACATTGCTTCAGTTACTCCAATTAGCAATCATGCTTCCATTTTTAGTTATCCATTTTTTGCGAGAGAAATAGGAGAATTGCCCAATGATACATCTTTAGAGGAGCTAGACGGATTTTGTAAAGCCATTAATCAGGGAGTACAAGTGGAGGTTCCTTCTGTTCATGGTTTTTGCTGTTATTTGAAGCAACGCGCATTGAGTGAGGTTGGCTTGTTTGATGAACAAAAATGGGAGAAGGGTTATGGAGAGGAGGTTGATTGGTCTCGAAGAGCTATGTTGCTTGGTTGGAAGCATGTAGCTGCGCCAGGAATATTTGTCCATCATGTCGGTAGTCAATCTTTTACCGAACGTAAACATAACGCGATCGCCAGGGCCCAAAAAATCCTTTCTTCCGACTATCCAGAATATGATGCAGAGATTCAAGACTTTGTTACTAATGATTCTTTAGCTCCATATCGGAGAAGAATTGATATGGCAAGGCTTAAAAAAAGAGCTCCTAAATACTTCTTGTTTATCTCGCATGACTTTGGTGGCGGAACTAAAAAATATCTCGCTGACTTGAGTAGTCGTCTAGCAGAAGAAGGTTATCAAACTATTTGCTTGGCACCAGATCAACGTAATTGGACTAAGCTATTTTCACTAAAAGGAATTCAATTTCACTCTAGGTATAAGTTAAGAGATCAATCTGATTTTAATGCTTTAATTAAAGACCTCAAATCTATAAACGTAGTTCACGTACATATCAACAGCACTATTGGTTTTAATCAGGAAAGTATCCTATGGCAAATACCAGAAAAACTCAGTTTAGCTTTTGATGTTACCATTCATGACTATCAATTTATTTGTCCCAGAATTAATCTAACAACTGTTCTAAATAAATACTGTGGGGAACCATCAGCAGAAGCTTGTGATCTATGCATTACTAAAAACAATACATACAATGATCCAAGTTTAAGTAATCTTTATCGTGAACTGGGTTCAGTAGCTCAATGGCGCAATTATTATCTAGAGAAAATCAAAAAAGCTCGTAAAGTTTTTGCTCCTACTTATGACGTAAAAGAGAGAATTATTCGCTATTTTCCTGAGGTAAAAATTGACGTGAAATACCATCCAGAGTTGGATACAGAATTTACATTGCAAAGTTATAATTCGCAAAGTAAAAGTTCTTTGCCTTTTCGTGTAGCATTGATTGGAGCAATTTCCGATATCAAAGGGTATCAGATTTTACAAGAATGTGCGTCCTATGCAATAAATTTCAATATTCCTCTTGAATTTGTAGTTTTTGGTTATACAAAGGATGATGCTTTACTACTTGAAGAATACCCAAATATCCATATTATGGGGATCTTTAAAAATTTAGATGATTTAAAAGAAAAATTGAGCACTTATCCTTGTGATATCGTAGCTTTTCTGAGTATTTGGCCAGAAACTTATTCTTATACTCTAAGTGAAGCTTTATCACTAAGTTTAATTCCTATGGGATTGAATATAGGAGCTATTGGGGAAAGAATCAAGAATATACCTGGCGGAGTTGTTTTGCAACCATATTTACCACCTAAAAAAATTGTCATTAAGATGATTGAATTGTGCCAGTTTGCTCGAAAGAATAGATTAATTTGCAATTCCAAAGAAAGCTACAATTATAAAAGTATAATAGATGATTACTATCAACTAAATAAAACTAAATTATCAGTTATTACCAATGAATAATCCTATTTAGTCTTGATTGATTTATTAATAACAAGAATGTCCAATTTAATTAATCATTGTGCTTCGTAAGCAAAAGCTATTAGTCAACTATTAGTAAACTTTTGGTACTAAAAATGAAAACAGAGAAAAAAAACTACGAAACTTGTTTTTCAGATCGCCTATCAATAATAAATGAGTTTTCTCAAGAGGACACAGGTAAATTGAAGATTTATCTTCAGTCTTTATTTGAGAAACAGGGGTTGAATCAGGAATATGCTGATTTTACCAATTTTGTCAAAAACCCTAAATTCTTTAATATTCTAGGAGACTTTTGTAACGGGAATCAATATTATCAAAAAGCAATTCTCTATTATAAAAAAGCTTTAGATATTGATCCAAGAAATTACTGGGCAAATCTTCATATTGCTAATATATACAGCAAATATGTTTATAACAATAAAGCTTCGGAATTAAATAAAAAACGCCATATTTTAATAGACGAAATCATTAATATTTACGATTATTTAATTGCTATAACTGTCAAAAATAAAACTAATTTGAGCATAAAAGAAGAGTATTGTCTAAGAAATGCAAGCTATTTCTTTGATTATATTTCTAAGTATAGTAGAGCAATGCTTTTAAAGAGATTATTGGCAGAAAGTGGGAGGCTCATTTCTGCTGATAAATATACTTATAAGCCGATCAATCCCCTTGATAATCAAGCAGGTGTTAAAATGAATCCATTTTACGAAAAATTTTCCTTGGTTTTAGAAGACAAGACAATGGTGAATAACTATAGGTATCAATATGCTGAGAAAAAGCATAAGCTTAACTCTTATTTAATTGCTATTACTCCTAGATCTGGTAGTTCTTGGTTAACAGAATTAATTTATAAGACACAATTAGCTGGTAATCCTGAAGAATGGTTTAATCAAGAAAATTTAGATGGCATTTTAGATCTGTATCCATGTAAAAGCATTCATGATTATCTAAAATGTATTAAGATATCCCACTCTACAAGTAATAATGTTTTTGGGTTAGAAGCTAGTTTTTTTCAACTGAAGCCAGTGTTAGAAACAATGTCTTTGGAACAAATATTTTGTCCTAATTTTAAGTCTATTTATCTAACTAGAGATGATTTCATTAAGCAGGGCATATCGCTATATAAAGCGGTTGCTTCTACTTATTACCATACCAGTCAAAACATAGAAAAAGTCAAAAATGTTGACTATGATAGTAGTAAAATAAAATACTGGATTTTGCATATATTGCATCAGGAATTTTTCTGGGAACAATTGTTTAAAGAAAATAGAATTAAGCCACTAAGAATTACATACGAAAAACTGGTTAAAAATTCTGAATTATGGGTGAAAAACATTTTATCTCATATTGAAGTAAAGCAAGCTGAATTCAATCTTCCCGTTCAAACTGAACACCAAAAGCTCTCTAACAACAAAAGCGAGGAAATGTATGAACAATTTCAACGAGAAAATAAGGATTTTATTGAATCTTGTAAGCAATTTAGAAACACAAAAAATATTTTAGAAATTAAATATATTTAAAATATTTTCTGCTAGGTATTGCTAAGCAGAAGAAAGTAACGAAATAAGTATTTTGTTAGCTTTGTGATCAATCTATAAGCAGCCAAAATATTATAAATTTACGATTTATTTTGGAAACCATGAAAAAATTATTTCTTCATATTGGACTCCATAAAACAGGTACTACAACGCTTCAAAGATTTTTACTCAGAAATAGAAGTAATCTTCGTAATTCGGGTTATTTATATCCTCAAATAGGAATTCCAGGTAAATTAGCAGCTCAGCATAACTTAGGTTGGCTAACGATAAATTCAAAAAAAGCTAATCCTGCTTTTGGAACTTGGAAAGAAGTTCATGAAGAAATAGACAATTCAAGTCTCGATAATATCATTATCAGTGCAGAATCCTTTGGATTGGCAAATCGTAAAGCAATAAAGATTCTAAAATCAGAATTGAAATTTTATGATGTAAAAATCATAGTATATCTTAGAAGACAAGATAGAATATTGGAATCTCAATATATCCAGCATCTTAAAATGGGAATACTCCCGAAAAGTGATTTAGATGACATCTTGTTTTTTATAAAAAAAAATAAAGTTAAATATGATTACTATAAATTACTAGAGCCGTGGAAACAAGAATTTGGAATTAGTAATATTATTGTTAGACCATTGGAAAAATTTCAAATACCAAGCACTCATTATGATCTATTGAAAATAGTTGGAGTAAATGATTTTAGTCATTTTAATAATGTTGAAAATAAAAATGTCAAACCAGGAATAAAAGCATTATCAGCATTAAAGATCATCAGTAAAATCTATGAAAGTCAACCACAGAAAAAAAAAGAATGTTTGAGAATAATTGTTAACTTAGCTGAAAAGTATTGGTCTGAAGAAAAAAAAATTAGCTATCGATTACTTTCTTATTTAGACGCATCTAAAATACTGAATTGGTATAAACAATCTAATCTAGCTGTTGCACAAGAATATCTTGAGAGAAAAGATGGTGTTTTATTCTATGAACAATTAGAATCCTATAAAAATTATAATTTTGATGTTAAAGATTTGAGTCAAGAGGAATTATTAGGTTTGATTCAGGTGATTATCGGTACTGAACGGGGAGCAAGTTAGTTTTGTAAGAACATTTGAACTATGTAGGTGCTTCATTGGATAGAACGGGAAGTTATCGATAGTTTAGTACATTTGTTATGAATATCTTTAAAAAATGCTAAAAAAATGGCAAACACTACCTATCAAAAGTTAGGAAGTAAGCAGTTGCTATTTTAAGGTTAAATCAATATCCATTAACTATTGCCCAAAATGAAAGCATTAATTCTCTCTGGCGGAAAAGGAACTCGTTTACGACCGTTAACTTATACAGGAGCCAAACAACTGGTTCCCGTCGCGAATAAACCAATTCTTTGGTATGGGATCGAATCTATTGTTGCAGCAGGTATTGTTGATATTGGAATTATTATTAGTCCAGAAACAGGAGGAGAAGTTAAGGCCAAAACTGGAGATGGAAGCAGATTTGGCGCTAATATCACCTACATTTTGCAAGAAGAGCCCTTAGGTCTTGCCCATGCTGTCAAAATCGCCCAGCCTTTTCTTGGTGATGCGACCTTTGTGATGTATTTGGGAGATAACTTGGTTGAAAGTCAGTTAGATTTATTCATTGATAAATTTAAAACTCAGCAGCTCGACGCTTTAAC
>NZ_ALVZ01000186.1 GCF_000332055.1 Xenococcus sp. PCC 7305
CTTTCCTCTTAGTAGGAAATTAATAGAATGGAAACATTAAACAATAAGTCATAATCATCTAGATAATCGGGAAGGCTTCTTTCCTCTTAGTAGGAAATTAATAGAATTGAGCAATTTTTCACTAAAAAAAGTGAATTTGTCAGGATTCATATTCCTGGCTATCAAATAGTGATAACTGCTCAATAATGTCATCTTTTTTAGCAAAACTTATATCAGGTTTTGTTGCTTGATCTTCTTCTTCAATAGCAGCTTCTTTTTCTTGTGTCTGCTGTGGAGGTTTTTCTAGCTGAGTTAGAAAATTATGCATATGCTGCACCATTTTCAGCGTCTTATTATTTTCTAACCAGTCTTCAAAGAACATCATTTGGGGCGTTTTACGAGTCTCCCAGATTTCCATTGAAATAGTATTTCCATGTTCAACAACTGCTTGTAAATCCATCAGCGATAGCTGAAGATAGGTCATATTAAAGCAGTTACGACTAATATCTGTGGCGTGAAACTGCACATGATTTCTAGGGTCAATTCCTTGATGAGCCACTTCATGGGCTGCTGCGATTAAGGTTCCTCCTGCTCCCGATGCTGGGTCGCTGATGGTGATAATGCCTTTTTCTTTAACTTGCTGCTTAACATCTCCTATCATCATTTTGGCCATAGCAGTACTCACAGTGAAGGGCGTGAAAAACTGCCCTGCATCTTCGTTAGTCAGTTCCAGAGAACCATATATTTCTCCTAGAAAATCACCTTTATAGACACTAATTCCTTCAACGGTTAAAGCTGTTAAACTGGCAAACTGATTGAGTTCTTCTCGACTATAACGGCCTGCTACTTCTAAATATTTCTCTTCGTATTCTTGATAGCTTTCATCTTTGGGCAGTTCTCCAGCATTAAAGGGCATTTGACGTACAGCTATTGCTGCGGTTTCTAGCCAATCACTAAAGATCGTTCCTTTATTCTTGCTATAGCTGAGATTTTTGATAATATCTGCAAAATCTTTTTTGATAATTTCTACGGTACGCTGGGGCATGGAGAGCCTTTTTCTGGTTCGTTGAAGCTAGAACATATTGAAGTTGTGAACCTTCAGAAAAGCCAGCATATTAGAATATGTCAAGGTGGATTTAGGCTATATCCCTTGACAGATCATAAAATAGCTATTTGATAAGAATTATTTTCTAGAATCAATTAATAGAGTAATCATGTTCTCTTCTTGGAATAATTTTGATGAACTGACTTCTGAATCAATAAGCGATTTACCCTTTTTTCGCGCTCAGGATAATTTGTGGCTCAAGTTGGCTGAAAATTTGACCGCAGAGGCCACAGGAACTTCAGCTTTTTTGAACGATACTATTGAACATCTTCTTGAATCAGCTGAGAGTAAGAGTCTGGATTTATCTCAATCCCAAAGAGAATTCACAAATCAAATCAAGTAGTAATATATATAAATAAGCAGTCTTTTATTGTATCTTAATTAATACTCATATATAATTAGAGTATGATGCAGCAAAATATAAAGTCCTCTACCAATTCTCCTTTTTCTAAGGAGCAGCAACGGTCTCGTCCTTTGCTTAATTTATCCCCACGAGACCAACAAACGATTGCGGAAGCTCTTGTAACCCCTCCTTCTCCTAATGAAGCTCTCCAAAAGGCTGCCCGTGATTATAAACAAACAGTTCATCCCAGTTAATGTCTCGTGTTTGGTTAACAGAACTTTTTAACAAAAAAAATCCATAATCGCCGTAATTTTACCTGTGGAGAGCCTGCATTAGATCGTTATCTGCAACAACAGGGTACTCAAGATGTCCGTCGTAGGATTACTGCACTTTATGTTTGGTCGGATGAAACCAAACAAATCATTGGTTACTATACTTTGTCGGCAGCAGATCTTCCGACTGATTCGGTGAGACCCGAAACTTTACAAGCTTTAAAACATCCCCCTTATCAATCTATCCCTGCGATTTTAATTGGTCGCTTGGCTCTTACTGTTGACCGACAAGGTGATGGACAAAGTGCTGGTAGATTATTGATGGATGCTCTTTATCGTTGTCTCAATCTTTCACAACAACTCGGAGCTGCTGGTGTTGTTGTCGATGCTAAAAATGACCGAGCAATTAGATTCTATCGGAAATATGGATTTTTAACACTGCAAGATAGTGAAAATATTTTATTTCTGCCGATGAAAACTATTCCTGATTGAGTCAAAACTCAATACTGAATCCGCTCAATCTCATCGAGTGTTATCGCATCACTGGTGCGGTCATATAGCTGAGTCGTCCGAATATTGGCATGAGCAGCAATTTTCTGGGCTTTATCAATCGTGCCACCTCGTTCAAGATAGGTGGTAATCCCCGTAGCCCGAAAAGAATGATTTCCTATGGGAGTCATAATATCCGCCTCGATTCTTCTTCTTTGAATCATGTCATAGGCATTCCCGCGAGTCAGTCTTCTGGTAGTAAGCAAACGAGATTGCCCCCGAGTAGATCTAAATAGTGGCGTATGATTGCCAAAATCCAATGATTCTTGAGAGCGAGCTTTTTCAAGGTATGCATCTAAATATTCTTCGGCTTTGTGATGGGCTGGCACGTCATATTGAATCCCTCCTTTTTCCTGAAGCCTAAACCAATACCTTTTTCCCCTGGCAAAATAATCTCCCACTGACATATTTAGCACCGCACTAATTCGAGCAAAACTATAGGCCATAACGGCTATCAATGCCCGATCTCGTAAACCCACCACATGAGTATCATCAATACTCTCCAGCAGTATTTTCGTTTCTTCCGCTGTCAAAATAGGCGTAGAACCTTTCTTGACATTATGCTTGGGTCCCTTGACCGTCGCGGCGGGATTTTCCTCTAATACTCCTCGGACCACCAACCAGGAAAACAAAGATCTAATAGCGGCTAAATGTTGGTTAACCGTCGGCTTTGATTTTTCCCGCAGCAGTTTTTCAATATAGGTCGCCACGACCAACGCATGGATCTGCTCTAATTCAGTTATTCCAATCTCTTCAACCCATCGCAAAAACTGAACAACAGCTTGCCGATAGGCTGCTCTGGTATTGGGATTGCGAATCTGAGCTGTAAAAAACTCTAAGAAGCAAAATACAGTTTTTTCATCGGCATTTTCCACGATGACTGGTAAATTACTCGATAAATAAGGAATAATAATTTCATTTTTCATTCCTTTATCCTCTCTTGTTATTGATTAATTCTTGAAGTTATTCCCCATAAAAAACCGCAAAAATACCTTATTCTGACTCCTGTCTCCTTAATCCTGACTCCTTCATCTTAAAAGACATAATGTCACTTTATGTACTATAAGTTCTCACCTCAAACAACCCCCAAAAGAGCAAAATAAATCTATAATTTTATCGAGGGAAAACTTTTAAAGCTTGATTATATCTCTCTAAAATAAATATTAAAATGTCCAAGAATAAATATTAATATTTAAGAGATATTGAGTGAAGTTTAATGCTCAAGGAATAACTTCAAATCCTTCTTTACCATTTAATCGATAGACATAAAAATCACTATCTAAAGTAAAAATCCGCTTCATCCCTAAAGCTTCTGCCGCAGCTACTAATTGTAGTGGCTTGCAAAAACTAAGCCCTCGGCTCGCAAAAACCCCAATTTTCGGCTCAGATTATTTTGCAAAAACTAACCGCTTCGGCTCACAATATCTACAAAAGGACTCACATTATCTGCAAATGGCTTGCAAAAACTAATTTGGGCTCAGATTATTTGCAAAACCTCTGTAGTTCTTAATTGGCATGAGTTTTCACTATTTTTCGCTTAATAGTGTCCAGAAAAAAGGATGGGATTAACTGAACGAATATGTGGTTCAATGAGAGTATAAACTAAACGATATACGTTCAATTAAATACCAAGCATAGTTTTGTTTGGAACCCTAGTAATTATGGTTGCTTATGCCTATCTGCGAGTCTCTACAGACCATCAAGATTTAGATAATCAACGTCACGGCATTTTAGAATATGCCAATCATCATGGCTGTAACTTTCATAATTAAATAGCGTAAAATCTTTAGAATTATTTGGCGTAATACAGATCAACTAGCATAGCTGATTTTGATTTGACTGTGGCAAAACTTTCAAGTTTTGCCACAAATTCAGAATTTATGATTTTGTTAGGTTTTTTCTGTTGCAAATGTTAGTCGCAAAAGTGTATGATTTATGCACTATGTTTTGCGACGCGAAGCTAGTACTTTATTGCAACAGATTTGACCAAGGGAGATCCTAAAATTGAAAATTGGTTATGCTCGCGTTAGTACAAATGACCAAAATCTAGAAAATCAAATTTCTTTACTCAAAGAAAATGGTTGTGAAGAAATCTTTGAAGAGAAAATTTCCGGGGCGAAAAAAACTCGTCCTGAATTGGAGAAGCTATTAAGTCAAATCCGTAAAGATGACACATTGGTAGTGTGTAAATTAGATCGTCTGGCTCGTTCTACTCATCACCTTTTAGAAATAGTTGAAATATTACGAGAGAAAAAAGCTGCTTTTTATTCTCTAGGAGAACCTTGGGCAGATACCACGAGCCATGCAGGGAAAATGATTATGACTGTTTTTGCCGGTATCGCCGAGTTTGAACGAGATTTAATTCGAGAGCGTACCAGTGTGGGACGAGAAGCTGCTATGAAACGAGGTGTTAAATTTGGTCGTCCGAAAAAGCTTTCCCATGAACAGAAAGAACTAATTCTACAATTGAGAGAAGAAGGAAAATCAGTATCTGAGTTAGCCAAAACCTTCAATGTAGACCGTTCTACCATTTACCGTTTATCTAATGTCTGAATCAATGAATGATTCGATATCTAATCTAAGTGAGTTATCAGAAAGCTCTAGAGTAATAGCCTGGGAACGATACCAGATTCTACGACCTCATCTAGAAGATGCTGTGCCCTTAAAGCGAGTAGCACTGGATGCAGCTATTCCTTTTAGAACTGCCCAACGCTGGGTGGCAAATTATAAAAAGTCTGGATTGGCTGGATTATGCCGAGGTGAGAGAAAAGATCGTGGTACCCATCGGGTGATTAACGATGAAGTCAAAAAACTGATTGAAGGATTAGCTCTACAGAAGCCAGCAATGAGTATCGCAACCATTCATCGTCGGGTTACCGATTGGTGTAATCGTTCTCAGATAGCTGCTCCTTCCTACAGTACGGTTTATAGCATGATCCGTAATCTCGACCCGGCTTTGATGACATTGGCTCAGTCAGGAACCAAAGCCTATAAGCAAACATTTGAATTACTCCATCGTCATGAGGCAGAAAAACCCAACGCTATTTGGCAAGCAGATCATACGCTGTTAGATATCTGGATCAAAGATGAAAAAGAACAGCCTGTAAGACCTTGGCTTACCGTGATTATGGATGACTATAGCCGAGCGATCGCGGGATACTATATTTCTTTCTCTGCTCCTTCTGCTTTACAAACAGCATTGGCATTGAAACAAGGCATCTGGCGTAAAAACAACCCCTCATGGCATATCTGTGGTATTCCAGAAATTCTCTACACAGATCATGGTAGTGATTTTACTTCTCATCATATTGAACAAGTTTGTCTCGATCTGAAAATCCAACTGATATTCTCCACTGTTGGCGAACCCAGAGGTAGAGGAAAGATTGAGCGATTTTTTAGGACTGTGAATCAACTACTGCTAGCCAAATTACCTGGGTATGCGCCACCTGGGCATAAATCACCCAATCCAGTTCTGAATTTTAATGAGCTTGACCAGGAGTTTGAAAGGTTTTTGATTGAGTATCATCAAATAGAGCATAGTCAAACTAAACACGCTCCTCAGAAACGTTGGAATGGAAAGGGGTTTCTACCCCAACTACCAGAATCGGTGGAAAAACTAGATCTGCTTTTATTGACTATTAAAGACACGAGGCGCATTCAAAGAGATGGGATTAAATTTCAGGGCTTGAGATATACAGATCCTTTACTGGCAAACTATATCGGAGAAGATGTTAGCATCCGTTATGACCCCAGAGATATGACAGAAATTAGAGTTTACTATCAAAGTAAATTTCTCTGTCGTGTTATCTGTCCTGATTTATCTACCGAAACCGTTACGCTCAAAGAAATTAAGGCGGCTCGTAATCAAAGGCGCAAACAACTCAAACAGCAGATTAAAGATCGGGTATCTATTGTTGATGCTTTGATGGGAAATAAAAAACCGACTTCTCTGACAAATCCTGAGCCAGAAAAAATCGTGACTAAAAACCCTAAAAAGCCAGCTTTAAAGCGATACTACAATGACTAGTACCCCTCAAAAATACGCTGATGATACCCTTGCTATTGAAGAGAAAAACTCTTTTATTATCACCAAAGAATATCGCCGATTTGCTGAGTTCTGCGATGCTTGTCGTCGAGAGAAATATATTGGCTTATGTTATGGTGCGCCAGGAGTAGGAAAAACTCTTTCGGCTCGTTACTATGCCAAGTGGTTTTTCCTGGAAAATCGTCTCCCTACGCATCTTCCCTATCTGCCGTTACATCCAGACATTAGTTCTTGTCGCACTTTGCTTTATACAGCAGAAATGTCCAACCCTTATCGCACAATCAAACAGAGAATTTCCCAGATGCGGACTCAATTGGGTCGTTTTAATGAAGAACTGTTACCCCCCGAACAACAAACTAGGACTGTCAATAATATCGGTCGTTTCTGTGAGTTAATCATTGTGGATGAGACTGAACGTTTAAAAATGGAAGGAATCGAGCAGTTTCGAGAAATTTACGACCGAGGGGATATTGGCTTGATTTTTATTGGAATGCCCGGATTGGAGAAAAAGTTATCTCGATATCCCCAACTCTATTCCCGTGTTGGTTTTGCTCATCAGTATCATGCTTTAAGTCAAGAAGAAATGCGTTTTATCCTCTCTCATTACTGGGAAAAGCTAGATTTGAGTATGAATCCTAATGACTTTACTGATGCTGAAGCGGTGTCAGCGATCGCTAGAATCACTAACGGTAATTTTCGACTTTTAAATCGCCTATTTCGACAGATTCAGCGCGTGATTAAAATCAATGAACTCAACTGTATCACGGCTGAAGTTGTTGAAGCTGCTAGGGAATGTTTAGTTATTGGAGTAATTTAACGGAAAATGAAAATTGGTTATGTTTGTGATGTTAGAGAGCAAAAAAGCGATCCCACTTCTCGTATAGTTATGGCTTTAAAAGAAGCTGGTTGTCAAACAATATTTAGTGATTTACTCGATTTCGAGAAAGGCGAGCAGTTAAATTTGGCATTGGCTTTAGAGTATGCCAGAGCGGGAGATACTTTAGTTGTTTGGGACATTTCTGCCTTCTCTTCAGACACTCAAAACTTTGCAAACATCATGCAGATGCTACAACAAAGAGATATTGGTCTACAAATCCTGGCAGAAAATTTCTCGGAAATTAAACCTCATAGTTGGGAAAGCCAAGTCATGTTGGAGTCTTACTCTGTTCTTGCTAATTTAGAACGTAGATTAAAATAACGGGCTGCTCTCAAAGTGAAATTAGCTGCATTAGTCAATTTGTATTACGCCAAATAATTCTAAAGATTTTACGCCACTTAATCCTGAAAGTTACACCAATACGATTTAATTATTTGGAACAGACGCTGCGATTTCGGTCGCTGAAGAAGCGGGATAAGCTTGTCTATAGAGATGTTCCTATTCCAACCGAGCTAGTGGTAACTCTTGATGATCTGTTTGGGGTTAGAGATATCTTGATGAGGAAAGGATCTTATAAGAAGAATCAGCCTTTATGGAGTTGGTCGCGTCATCATGCCTGGTTTCTGGTTAAAGGAGTGATGAGCAAAGCCCAGATCCCCGATGGAGCACATAAGAAACCTATGGGGTTAAGACACGGATACGGAGTTGCTGCGGTTCGAGCTCAGATTCCACTTAATATGATTCAGAAATGGATGGGGCACGCTGACATCACGACAACCGCTGTTTATGCCAAGGTTTTAGAGGAGTCAGATCGAATTGTCGCTGCAAGAATGTGGAACTAAACTTTGTTTTAAGTAGTTGTGTTTTTAATAAATTTTTATTTGTAAGTTAGTAAAGATATCTATAGCTACTCGAAAATGGGTTTGACACACCTAGTGTTTGTACTTGTTACAACAAAAAACATCAATAACATATGATTTTTATATATTTGTAGATATGTTTATGTGTTTTAGATGAACAATTTTGGTTGAATTCTTAAATAAATGTTACTTAATAAGTTAAGAATCTCTAATAATCTACGTAATCTTATTTAGCCTTATTTTTTTTTGATTATTTACTCTCTGGATAAACACTAATACTAGACCAAAAAAAAGCGAATAGAATTAGATTAAAGTTCAAGTAAGACCTAAACAAGACTCCAAATTTGATTGTTACTTCTTAGATCGACTCAAAATCATGGTTATTTGTTTTCCAGATCCAGAAATTCGTAAAAAATCTCACCATAGCAATTTAGCGGAATTGCCATCAAAACAACCTTTAGGAGAAATTTTATTAGAAGCTGGATTAATTTCTATCTTTCAGATTGAAGTCGCTTTAGCTGAACAAAAGCAGTCTGATTACAGAATTGGCGAAATCTTAGCTCATCATGGTTGGATAAAGCAAGAAACTGCTGATTTCTTTGCTCAAAGATGGTCAAATCTTATTCAAAAAACTCAGACAAGACCTTTAACCTATTATTTATTTGCTGCATCATTATTAGATAAGAAGCAATTGCTAAGCTTAAAGCAACAGCAAAAACAACAAAGTTCTCATATGAGACTTCATGAACTCGCATTAGAAAAAGGTTATGTTGCACAAACGACCATTGATTACTTCCTAAAATCTTTGTTCAAAATTCATCGGAGTCAAAGTTTATCTTTTACTAGTTCCTATAAAATTATCAAAGGTTTCATTAATGGAAAATCTGACTTTCGAGATTCTGAACTCACCCAGGCTCCTTTAAATGGTGTCAGATTACAGAGCGTTATATTAGACAATTCTATTTTAAGACAAGCTAACTTAAACAATAGTAATCTAAGCTATTCTAGTTTTTCCGAAGTTAATCTGGCTTTAGCTAATCTTGAGATGGCAAATTTATCTCACGCTAATTTTCGGCAAGCATGTTTAATTGAAGCTAATTTGCGCAGAAGTAATTTAGAATCAGCCAATTTCCAGTCAGCTAACTTGCAAGAAGCAGATTTAAGAGGAGCTAATTTACTGAATGCTTCTTTTGCCAGCGCAGATCTCAGGGGAGCTAAGTTCTCGCCAGCATATTCCTATGACGTTTATTATGATAAAAACACTGCTTTTGATAGCAACTTTAATCCAATTAAGGCAGGCTGGAAATTACAAAAATTCTTAAAAATTAGTCATTACTCTCAAGAGTAATAGCAGTAAGTATCTCTCTTCTATCTTGTTATCTTTTATAATATCTTAAATATCTAACAAATATATTAACTATTTATACATTGTGCTAAAAACAATAAGAATTAATGAGTGTAAAGTAAACAATAGTTATAATCTAGTCACTCATAAACGTATTGGTGAAATTTTACTAGAAGCTGATTTAATTACTGTTCCTCAGATAAAAGTAGCTTTAGAAGATCAAACTCATAATCCCCATCTGATGCTAGGAGAAATTCTGGCATTAAGAGGGTGGTTACTAGAGAAAACCGCTGATTTTTTTGCTTCTAACTGGCCTAAACTGCTTGAACAAGATCGAAAAAAACAACTAGGCTGGTACTTACAAGAATCAGGTTTATTAGAAGCCTCAGATATTGACAGAATACTAGCTGAACAAAGAAGAATAGATTCTAAGTTTGGTGCTATAGCTGTGCTCAATGGATACATTAAGAAATCAACCTTAGATTTTTTCTTAATGTATCTATATCCTCAAGAATTTAAGCTGCCTGATACTCGAACAAGACATAAAAATCAAGGCAAGAAAAAACTGTCATTACTAAATACAAGTAAAGTAGTCAGTGAATTAAACCTATATAGTAATCATCATTCCGATGATGACAGATTTCTTGTAAAATGGATTGATTAACTTTTCTGGTAAAATTACTTACGTATTAGCAACTATTCTACTTTTAATATTCAATGAATTATAAGAATATATTCAAGATAAAAAACATCATTAATTGATTTTTATACTTATTTTTACTTATATAATATTTATTACTACAAAACGTAATATCTTGTAAGTAATATATTAATGAAAAACTTCTATCGATTATTATTAATTTCTGGACTGCTAATTAACGGAACAGTTTTTTCTTCTATAGATCCTGTTTTTGCCGAAGAAACTGACTCAACAGAGGCGCAAGGGTTTGTCACTCCAGCTACGATAAATCGTATTATGACTCCTGGCAGTTCTATTTCTATAGAGCGTCAAGTAACAATTCAAATCGACGATATTCTTGAAACAACTACTGTAGCTCCAGATAAATTAGATGTCTTATTCCTAGCTGACAATACTCATAGTATGGGTCCAGCTATTCAAAACGTTCAGGACAATGCAGAAGTATTACTTAATACCCTTGCAAATACATATAACGATCTTGAAGTAGGTGTAGCTAGATATTATGGAGATCCCCAAGAACAAATTGGGCATTGGGAAGAAACAGGAGAAACTGTCAACTATGATTACGAATATACTTATTTAGAATTTGATACTTGCTATAACTCCCAGGGAGAGGCTTGGGATTGCTATAGGTACGATGTCAAAAGAACTAATAGTGATACTGGAGATATCCATACTTGGACTGGTTCATACAGTGAGTCAACTTATCTTAATTGGGGTTCATTTCACACAGAATCTCATACAGAAGAAATTTCTAATTACAGCTCATCGGATTTAGGGGCAGATAATGCCTATCATCTCCAAACTCCAGTTGCGGGAGGAACTAAGGATGATGCCATTACCGCTATTAATGAATGGGCAGCTAGCTCTGGAGGTGATTGGGCTGAGGGCAGCTTTTTTGCTTTGCATCAAGCGGCAAGTTCTGGAGCTGACATTAATGGTTATGCGACAGGAGATATAACTAATTGGCGCGATGATGCGATGAAGATTATTGTCTGGTTTGGGGATGCTCAATCCCATACTAAAACTGTTGAGCTACAACAGGCGATTTCTGCTCTTCAAGAACAAGATATTAGAGTCGTGGCGATTCATACTTATTCGACGGAAAAAAGCTACGAACAAGGATTAGACTATGATTCTCAAGCTTCTACAATTGCTAATTCGAATAATGGAGCTTTTGCCAGTGTCTTTAGTTCTGATCTTGCAGATACAATGGTTTCTATGATTGGTGATTCTGCTGTTGAAACTGTTACTATTTCTCCTAAAATTGACTTAAGTTTTAGTTCAGTGGGAGATACTAACGGACTTAATATTACTTATAGTTGTAGTGATTTTCTTGGCTGTGACAATGTGGGAGATGGGGATGTTCGTCAGTTTACCATGGAGATAACAAGCACTAACTCTGGTAAGTATTATTTTCAAACTTTAGTTAATAATGTGTTGAATGCTGAAGCTGATAATAACATTAATGTTGTATATGTCGATTAACTCTATCATATTAAAATTTAATTTAAGTTTATGGGCTTAGTTTTATGGAAAATATTATTTTAATATCAACCGCAGATTTAAAACAAAAAGGAATCTTTAATTCAGGAGAAAATTTAGTTGAACTAAACGACTTTACTTTTAAAAAGGGAGTGAGTTTTAGTATAGAAGATAAAGAAAAAATTGTAGAAACTTATAAAATAAAGTCTCAAAGTAATGGCAAATATTTACTGGTAGAAGACAAGTTTATGTTAACGATTTGGAGTGAGGTAAAAGCTGACTTATCTCAGTCTCAAGATAATTCTTCCCAGCAAATCTCTTCTCAGAGTATCAACCATCCTGAACAAAAAAATCGTACAAAAACGATAACTAGGCGGTATCGAGGACAAACTTATGAAGTAGTAGTTCCTGATTTATCCTCTTCTGAAGCATCAGACCATAAACCAGAAAAAAAATATCTTAAGTATAGAGGTAAATATATTAATTCGTGAGGTTTTATTCAAAAAGATAGTTTCTGGTCAAAGGAGTAATGAATAAAGCTCAGATTCTCGATGGAGTCCATAAGAATCCGATAGGGTTACGACAGAGATACGAAGTTGCTGCGGTTCTAGCTTGCATTACACTTAATATGATTCAGAAATTGATAGGTCACTCAGATATCACGACAATCGCTGACTATGCCAAGGTTTTAAAGGAGTCAGAACGAATGCTTGTTGCGCGAGTTTGGTCGTGATTGCGACAAATATTGCTGAAAATTTTACGTCATTTATCTCTAAAAGTTACAGATAGCGATCGTTCACGACAAGCAAAAGACGCTAAAAGCCTTCAGTAATAAGAAGTTGGGAGTAGGGGAGGGTTATTAGAAAGTGAGCGCTCAGATTTTCCATGAGTCAGAGAAATCTGACACTATTACCAATACTGTTAGATTTTCTCAATTATCATTAATTCAAGCATCTAATATGCTACCGACACCATCTGCCGTTTACGTCTTTCTCTCACAATATTAGGAATATACTTATTTTTATGGTCTTGATCTTTAAATCCTAGACGTTGATAAACATCTCCACCAATGCCAGGCTCTACGATCCCTCGCTCATCCCGCACATCATCTTCGGCAAAGTAAAAGAACTCAAATTTATCGTAAATCGACTTATCAAAGGAGCTTTTGAGTTTTTCTGGCGCTCCTTTATAAAGAACAGGTGCAACGATAAATATTTTTTCTGGCTCTATATCTTGAATAAGATTGGTAAGATTTGTTCTGACAACACAAGCCCCAGAAATAATAGACTTGACTACTATTAAATATTGAACCCGCTTATTTGCTAGAGGTTCTTGGTATTGTCTTAAAATAGGTGCGACTTTCAGACCCTGCTCCTCAAAAGGAGAAAAACGTTTATTCCAAAAACAAGAAAAAGAAACCTTACAGTTATTGTGCTCCAGGGGATTTAAAATTCCTTTGGCCAAGAAATCGGCGTCTTCAACAGTACATGCTAAATGGATAGTACTCTCAGATGATGCAATACGCTTGAAAATCGCTGACCCAAACTCCAGACCAAGATTCATCATGGCCTCTTGATAGGCTTTTTCAGAGGTGTTTAAATCTGCTAGTTTAGCAAGCAGGATTTTCGTCTGGTGATTGGATAAACTAGAATAACTTCTGGTCATAGCAAGTTCTCAAGGTCATCAAAGTTAGTTGGTTCTTGTTGTTTTACTCTTTCCTGGAAACGGCGAAAGTCTTCTTTTTCACAGCTATATGGCAAAGTACCTCGATCTAGTCCATTTAGAAAGCTCCAATGAAAGAAACCCTTATTCAGGTTATAAGAGAATCCTGAAATATTATCAAAAATAATCTTAACAGCAGGATCTAGAACAAATTCTCTATCAACCTCAAATGACCTTATATAGCTGGGAGAATAGGATTGCGCTGTTTTCAATAACTCCAATGCAGAAATACGTGATTTATTAGCAGACTGCCAAGCTCCAAGAAGCACGGTTGCCACACATTCTATTTTATCGGGTTCTGGCTCCTCAAAGGCGCAAAGATATTTGATAGCTTTCTTAAACTCTTCTTGATGGGCTAAAAGTTGGCGAAATTCCTCATCAAAAGGAAAATGCAGCACCCTAGTAAATTCAGCTATTTTGCTGGGGATGCTTGGGGACATTGAATCTCTAACAGCCAAATTTGAGACTACCAAACACATGACGGAATTTTCTTTCCCCATAGAGCAATTATATTGATATTGCTTAGCAAAATCATCGCAAAGTGATTTAAGCTTACTCCCCCAAGACAAAGCAGCACTGGTTTTTAACTGATAATGAAGACATGAATCATCATCGTCATTTTCTATGACCAAATCATCAACAAAGCCAATAATCTGGCTTGAGAAGAATAAAACCTTTTTTTCTTCAATAACTTCTGGCGCTCGCTTGGCTAATTGAAAAGTGGCATAATAGCTCTCATAATCGGCTCCCTTTTCATTAATGCGGCCACCCCTATGTTTATTTTCTAGATAGGTTTTGACCTCAGAATCCCACAAACGTTCAACCCTTTGCAATAGATCTTCTTGTTTGTTGTCAGCGTTTGTCATACTGGACTGAATAAAAGGTTCGGGTTCTCAAACAAAACTATCATTAAATTATGTTTTGTGAAAATAGAGGAACAAAAATAAAGCCAAAAAGGGTCATATTCCTGTAATTTATCTCTCTATTGCTTCTTATTCTGCTTGATCGCTTTTTTCATAGTTTCTTGAAAGGAATCATGCAGTTGCCTCAAAAATTTAGGTGTTCCCCATTCTTTAACAATTTCACCAAAATCATCGCCGACAATTCGTCTTGTCGTACACCAGAGTTCTATCTGATCTCCTGCCTCTTCATTTGTGACATATTTAATCTCACAGATCATGCCACGACTCGCAATTTCGCGATTAACCCAGTTTTTCGTAGCTTCGAATATTTGTTCACTACTGAGTTCTCTTGGCAGATCATAATAGGTAATCTCTCGTCGTCCTTTATGGGTGACGACTTTAAAAGGATTTTCTACGGTAAGTTTAGGCATAAAATAGCTCTCTTTATTGATCCTCAAAGCCTAAAAGCTTTTATCTTTCAGAAGTTGATTTAATCCAAGAATGAAGTTGGCTCTTGATTTGCTTCATAAACCGACTTGTTTGCTGAATATCTGCGCTCACTTTCTCAGCGAGTTTTTGTTTTAAGCTGTTCTTACTTGAAAAATTATTAGTTGTTTTGAGTTGTTCTGGCTCTGCTAATTCTTCTGCGTGAAGAATATCTTCTGGTTTTACAAAGTATGTATGATGTTGAGGTTTGCCAAATATATCTTCAGAGATCGCTTGAATGCTGGTGGTGACATCTGACCAGTAAAAGCTGAGATTATGACTTAAATATTGAACTTCTTCTCTAAATTGCTCTGTGGCAAAGCTTATGACTTCTTTAATTTGTTGCAGCGGTTTGTCCCGCTGCCAAAGTCTGATAAATTCATCAATGACATCATTTAATTCAGCTTCAGCCGATCTTTGAGGCATGATTTCTGGCAAAGGAGCTATTTCTAATCCTCGTTTGCTAAACTCTTGCTCCACAAGGCTTTTGTAAGCCGTCCATTTTTCCTGGGTATCAATCTTTACCAGCTCAAAATCTTCAGTCCTATCTGACATCAACCAATTCCTTATTTGATGGAAGAGGGTGATAACATTTTTTAACTCTCAAATAAAGAGTAGATCATCAGAGACCAGCTGCGATACTAAGGTATGCAGCGGCTTAACACTCTGTTGCTTCAGTTTAAAGGTTAGATCCGCTGCTATCCGTATAGTATCGCGCTGGTCTCCCCCTCACGAGGATTGAAAAGCTATCTCTTCCTTAACCTTGGGGATTTGCCGCTCATGATGGACAACAAATACGCTCCGCTTCTCTTTTGTTACCCACAATCCCTTGGATAAGTCGAGGACTTCCCCACAAGTCCACAAGGCTTTTGCCAACAACAAATTTCAAATCAGAGTTGGTTTATTTAAGAAGTTTCTTTATCGATTCTGGTCAATCAAACCTCAGCTTTTGATGTATCAGCATTAATTTCAACATCCGAATATCGTTGAAACTATGCTCTAAGATTTGCTTTCCTAAGCTAAATGTTTCCTGCAATAGCTCATAAAGAGGATTTAAATGTTTCAATGTCTCCGACTCTGCCTTAAATCCCTCTTTTTCTGACGATGAGGACAGATTATTTTCCGTATCCAGGGAGCCCCTTAAACTTTCCAGATTATTCTTTTTAGGGGGGTCGGATACCGAATTTTTGAGTTGCTCAATCCCATAGAGACTCTTGAATTTAGCTTGATGCTCCAAAGCTTTCTTTTGTAGTAACCACTCCTGCCTCGCTTGCTCAGTGCGAATCTCATCTCGATGCTCTAATACCGAGACGGCCAAACCCAACCTATTCATTTCTAAGCTGTAATAGCGGACCTGTGCTTTCCGTTTACCCTTTTTGCGATGGGTCATCTTTAGTCCCATTTGGGCTATCAAGGCTGATAGTAACCACATCGGTTTACAATTTTTGGGAACGGTAAAACCGATAATCGATTTGAATTGAATTTTGGCTCTAACAGCTAAATCTCTCATCTTGACTAATGCAGGGTCATTGGCTGTGAGTTCTTCTCCTTTTAATAACCGTTGTAAGATACTCGGCAGCCCTAATATTTGACGAATTAACCATTGAGGAGAATGATTCTGCCAATCAGTACAAATAGCCAGTTGCTGACGTTCGTTGAGATCTCTGACTGCCACTATTTTAGGAGGAGCAGGATAGGATACCCCTGTTTGAGGATGAATGATAGTTCCCTCTGAAGGAGCAATCATCGATTCTAAGGTGATTAGCTGACGAATTAGCTGCCCTCCTTGATCCAGTTTGACTAATTCTGCGGTTACGGGCATTCCGTAATCTCTATGAATACGGAATTTTTCACATTCAAATTGTTGTTCAGGATTGAGATATTCTTTGCTTTGACGGTTTTGATATTCTTGATGAGTGATATTATCTGCTTTGACAATGGCGTCTTGATATTCTTCCTTGATAGCCTGGGCTGTTTGTTTGAGTTTCTGACCCATGACCGAATCCTGATCTGACCCTTGGGGAATTAAGTTATAGCCCATTTCACAGAAGAGCAGCTCGTATAAATCTTCCCTAAGATTATTCATCGAGTCATTACGACGGGCTTTTGTTTTGCAGTAAGCATCTAATGCCCAGTCTTTCTCAGCACCTCTTTCACCAGTTTCTGGGTCAATACGAATTAAAAAGGCGGTTAGGGAATTAAGTCGGAGAATTCTTCGCTTAATAGTAGCTTCATTGGTTTCTTTTCTGCCAAAGGGAGGATGGGGTGTTGTCCAAATATGGAGAGGCACTTGGCCACGAACACGATGCAATTGCTGAATGCATTCTGTGGCCGATTGGGAAACTCCTGAAAAGATCCCGAAAACCTGCTGAAAATGACCAGAGTTGATATCAACCCCTGTGCCGAGGGAGGGGGATGCTAAGAGGACATCAAGGTTTTTGACTTCTTCAGAGATGTTTTTAATGAAGCTGATATTTTCTTCGCTGCCGCTATTATCGCTATGAATTGCTTTTACTCTGAGGGGTTTAGCCTTGGGATCAAGGAAATTGGCTTGATTATCCTCTGCTGTGAGAAGTTTTTCTAATTTTTCGATTAGTTTCTTAGAATCGGCAACCACCATGATTTTCTGACCGATGAGGATCGCGAGTTGGAGTTTGGCAATGATCTCGCTATTATCTGACCCTTCATACCAATAAACATCTCTATCGGTTGATTGATAGGTGTTTTGAATAATAAAAGGTTTTTCTCCCAGGGGGCGCATATTCATGAAGAAGTCCAGGGTAATATCATCTAAATGGGCATCGGCTAAGATGACTAGTTTGGCGTTACGGATGATATATTCGAGGACTTCTAAGATCTCGGCTCGATTTTTTTTACAGGTGTTACTGTGCAGTAGATGAATCACGTACTGACAGGCTTCATCGATGAATACAAAATCATATTTTTGCAGTTGTTCTTGCAATTTGTAGAGGCTGTCAACGGTAATCGATAGTTGTTTGACTTGACTCCAGTTTCCTTGAGCGATTTCTGAGTACATTTGGGTGTTTAATCGCTGGGCAAGGTTTTTCAGGAGGTTAACGCGATGACCATTGTTGAGAAAGGTTTTATGGGGGTAGAGTTGACGCAGGATAGCCATGAGTTCGGTTTTACCGGTCCCCATGCCACTGGAGAGTCCGATTACTCCTGTGGAGGGAAAGGGAACATAGGAGTCAGGAGTCAGTATCCAGGAGTCAGTATCAGCGGGAACTAATTCTGATATTTCTCCTGAATCCTGAATCTTGTTTCCTGGCTCTTCTACCAAAATTCTCTCGGATAAATATTTGGTATTAACAACAACATTGGCGGGATATTTATCGCTGAGTCTTCCTGTTTTGGGATAATGGGTTTGTTGATATTTGCTCAGGCTCTGAGCTTGTTTAATAATTTCTGCAAGCAGTGATTCGGCCTGCTCTCCTCGGGCGGTTACAAAATCATCAACCCCTTGCTTGCTCCGGCCACAAGGCGAGGAAACCTCGCCGTGGGCGGTGCGCTTTTCCTCTCCTGGAAGGGAAGCAACGGAGCATTTACATCCTTTACCTTGAATTAGTTTGCCTGTGCGGATTGTCGCTGTGTAGATCGCTTTGCGAGTTTTTTCTTTGGTTTCATAGTCAAAGAGGATGATGAATTCCCGTCCTTTTTGAGTGACAGGCAGTAAATCTGGATGGAGATAATGTTTACCGTTCTTTTCGTTTTTGCGAGCTCCATTCCAAATGCCTGGTAGGGCTATGGCGACATAGCCCATTGAGAGCAGACAAGCTGCTTTTTTTTCTCCTTCGGTAAGGATAATGGGTATTTCTGGATGTTTCTTGACCCATTCCCAGAAACAAATTGGAATCGGTGATTTGATCTGGGAAATAGGAGTAGATGTTTTTTTGACTCCGTTTTTGAGGATATCAGTTAAGTTTTGTGAACCTGATGGGGATAAAGTATAGGATTTTTGATCTTTTTTACCTGAGCCTTTGCGCCAGCAGTTTTGATCTGCTAGGCGGAGGCTTAAGGGGGAGTGATAACGCTTGATGCTATAGCGCCTGGCAACTTTGTCCCAAATTCTATGGGTGATTTTGAAGTAGGTGAGGCGGATTTTAGCGTTTGGTGGAGATTCGTATTTGACTGGTTTGTTTCTTTTGGGATCTATGCGGGGGGTATCGGGTTTCAAGCGTCCCGAGAGCATAAGGTGCCATTCGTTGTCGGGGTCAAGTCCTGAGACCCACCAACCACCATTTTCAAGATGTTTATATTGTTTGAGTTTGCTGTCTCGGAGGCGGCCATCGTTGCGGCGTTCGGTGTTGGGGATGTTGTAGAGGAGATGTTCGTAGGCTTCTGTTTCGTTGAGGGAGCGTAGGTTGAGGGCGATTAATTCGGGATCTACAGAACTATTTAGCCATTCTTGGAGATGGTCGGGAAGGATGTGATTTGGTTTTTGGGCAAGATTAGCTGAGAAGCTTTTTGAATAGGGGGATATCACTATAAATGTCTCCAGTACAAAAGAGAATTTGCACAAGAAGAGACAAAGATAGTAAAATTGATATAGGGATAATTTCTATCTCTCAGATTAGTATATAAATTTAGGGTCGCAATCTAAATCTTTTTGACTAACCTGAAAGGAAATCATTTTGTCCCTTCTAGTGCAATGTGTAAAGCATATGTACATATAAAAATATGTTTTTTAACGGTGGAAACCTGGAGCGATTGGGGAATTGCATGCCAGGTTTTTTGCCGTCAGAATCATGATACTGCTGTTTTGGGAAGATATAAAAACTTTACTCAAAAAGTTCACAAATGTGATTAGCTCTTACTTTGCTCTTCAAAGAACTAGTTAGCATTATAAATATGTAATTAATAGTGTGTAACTCAGCTATAATCTGAAGGCAGCTAAATATTCACTTCTTTTGCTTAAGCCATCAAAAAATATTAAATCCCTTAAATTTAAAGGAATTGGCTAAAAGATAGAGTTTCAACCTTAGCAAACTAAAAAAATGGTTGATAAAAACCAAAAATGGCCTCATACTCCCAAAAATGGAGTAGATGGCTTGACAGATTATAAAGACTTCCTAATACATCATGATCTTAGAGAATCTATTCTCAAGGCTTTTGTGAAGTATCTAGAAAGCTACGATGACAAAGACGACCTTTTTAAAACTTTTCCTGAGAAATTCAATGTAAGAATGGAGAATTCGATAGCGGGAATAGAAGAGACATTACCTATAGATAGAGAGAAAATCGAGATGATTACACATCATTTGATGCGAGGTATTGATGGGCTACTGTTAGATGACCCTGCCCCCTCCATTCCCGAGGAATATTTGAGTTTAGCAGCAGAAGCTCTTCGAAGATACAAAGAACAACAAAGATAATAATCAGATAGTGTTGTTTTTATTCTTGTTGTACTACGACAATCCTAAAATTAACGTTCTGTTTCTTCAAATTTTCCAAATCAAGTTCGTCTAAATTGACAATCTTATTAAATGGGATATCAATATATTCCCTATCTATATTTTCCTTGTCCCAATAACTTCTGTAAGAACATAGGAATTTCATTAAACCTTCTCTAGTACGATTATTAAGGTTTAACTCTTCATAAATTATACTGATATTTTTCCTAACGCTATAATCAGTTGAACCTACCAATTCAGCAATATCTTTTGTTTTTTTCTCTTGAAAAAAAAGCTTTATGATAAGCATTTGATGAGCTGTTAATCGACAAAAACTTTCCTGAATAGACTTTTGATCGTTCATAAGGTTTGTTCTGTCACTTACTGCTGTTGCTTCATTAAGCTTATTTAAATCGGCTTTATTCTTTTTCTCAACGATGAGTTTCTCTTCTTGCATTGGTACCGAAGGAATAGCATTCACAATATCTCTAAGGGTTACACCAGGTTGTAACTTTCCAGTAAAACGGACAAAAACAGATCCAGGCATATCTAAAGGCATAACGCCCAAGGTAGCAGTAAAAGCAACTAAACCTGAGCGGGCAAGAAAAGAAATACTAAAGGGAAAACGAGTATGAAAGTCTCCCTCAGTCCCGACGGTATTGGATAATAGCATTCTATTTAACCAGAAAGGAATGATACTATCCATAGGAAGTAAAGCTACGCCAGCGTCTTTGGTATTGGTTTCCCCTGGTACTTTGAGACGGGAAATAAACCATTCTGCATTATCCCAAGAGTCAATGACTTGTTTAGCAGAGCTCTTAGCTTCGGAGAAAGTGATTAAGGGGAAGGTAATTTCTTTTTTGGCTAATGCGGTCAAGAAACCTGCTTTGACATAAGCTGCATCATCTACTCCTGGTGGGACTCTCTCTGTCAGTAAGGAAAGTAGAGTCTCTTCTTCTTCTATGGGGGGATTTTTGAGTATTTCGCAGAGTTGAGATGTTTGTTCTGCATTTAAGGGTAATGCGGGAATTCCTTGGACTTCCCTTGCAGCAGCATGTTTACGGTATGCTTCCAGCATTTAGTAATCTCCTTACATATGTGTATTGAAGGATGTTTAATTATTATCTCATTAGTTCCATTGGGAACAAAAATAGGTTTCCTAAGCACCACATCCATCATCATGCAACAACACCGCTTTAATCTGTTTTGCTCTTTCTTATGGTGAATCTTGAGAGCACTACGCTATTCTTTTTTCGCTTCGGCTCCATGGCGTTTATAAATTACATATGATTGCAACCTTTGTGACTTTTCAATCGGGAGAGGTATATCTCCATTTAAATAAGAACACCGCCTCCTAAACAAGCAATACTTCTGTATTAAAGATACTTGTTTCACACTTGTGACCTTCTTTCTTTATATTTGTTCTTAAACCTTGGATAAAAGATAATATAAACTTAAGCCTAAATTAGATTTATTGCTGCCAGCTTATAAATTAGTTTGGCATCTAGATTTATGTTCTCAATTATCAACAGATTCTAACGCTGAGAAAAATGTTTTCACTATTCTCAATGCCATTTTCTTCTTGGCGAGTCCCAGGAAAGAAAATTAGATACTAATAAATATTATTATTAAAAGCATTTAAAAATAATATTTATTACAAATTTAAATCTGCATAGATGCGAGAAATCATCCATGCACAGGATTCCTATGCCAAAAATTCAAAACCAATGAACAAACTTCAAAGACTCAAAACGCTCTTAGCATTAATTGCTATCGCTTCCACAGTTCCTGGCTGTCTACCTCCAGATAAAATAGAAGATAATGTCCCAACAGCAATCAATCTTGAAGAATCAACTCAAACGATCCAAGACTACCTCAAAAATCAACCACCAGAAACTACCCCCATTAGAATTGGCGTTACCCAAGATAAAACCAGTAGTTTAGAGGCTAATCGAGTTAAACGCCTATCCTTAGAAAAATTAGACCCCTTATTAGAGTTCATAGGGAAAAATGGTGGAGAATTGGCATACTTACGGGCTTGTAATGATTCCAATATGCCTATGTCGAGAGTCAAAATAAGTCAACCTCCAAGACTTGACGATCAAGATCTGCTCGCTCTCACTTTACCTACTAAACCAGATGAGAATGCAAATCCTTTGTTTGCCCATGAGGGAGAAGAACAAAGACAAAAGGAACGCGAAACTTTTAAAGAAGGCTTTGAGCATAATTCAGCCATTATTGCTGCCCATGAAGAAGCAATTAAAGATTGGGAAACTTCGACTCAGAACAAACTCAATCAATATCGACAACAACTGCAAACGTTATCGCAGCAGCCTTTAGACTGTCCCGCCACCGATATTTATGGCGCGATTCAACGTAATAGCCTGTTTTTCCAAGAAGACACCAGTATTTGGACAAAAAAACCTCAAGACTGGATCATCTTCATTACCGATGGACTGCATAACACAGCGAATCAAAAAGCCAACTTCCCCCAAGACACCAACGTCTTACTCGTCAACGGCGGTACTACCGTTGGAGTATTCAAAGATATTGAACATCAAAGCTTTGAAGCCCCCACGGCTGCTATTGACTATGTTCTACATAATGCAAAATAAGGAGGAGATAAACCATGTTTTCACAGGATTCTGATAGTCAATATCAAGAGAACATTCAGGCTCAACTAATAGAGCGAATACAAGCTATTAACAAAAAAGCTCCTGAATACTTTAATGCTGTTAAGCAGGCAAAAAAATGTGAATCAGACTTAGAAGAAAAACAAAAGATACGTAAACAGTTCCAAGATATTAGCCCACAACAGAAGCTGTTCTATTTCTTAATTCCGCCATTGTTGTTATGCGTCTACATTATCAATCTACTGTTGATTTCCGATGCTACAGAATATCTTGTGCGGCGGCGTTTTGGGGATACACAATGGTCAAATCTATTTGTCTTAATTGTGCCCTTAGTTTTAATATTTTTTGAAATATTTCTGGCGGCTTTTAACTTGTATGTTCAAGAAAACGCTGCTTTCAGAAAACAGTACCCAGCCGCTAAATCACTTCAGTTTTTGGTGCATTTAATTGTTTTGGTGACTCCAATTCTTTTGTTTGCGACTAAATTCGCCGAATACGCCACTAAAAATCGTCTGCCCTATCCCCATGAAGCCCTACTAATTTTAGCTTTAACCTTCCTCGCTTGGATTACCGATGCCGCAGTTGTCTATGGCATTAAATTCATCACCCAAGCGATGATCTTTTTCAGTTCTGGTTTAACACCCAAAAGAACCGAGAAAAAATCTGTCTACTGGTCAAATCAAACTAGAAAGGAACTGCAATTTATCGGCGACGACTATGAAACCTATAAACCAAATCTCCAGGAATACGACAAAAGATATCCAGAAGATCCTTTGATTCTGCCGCCTTTTAGCCAGGAAGCCAAACAGGCGATCGTCATCTACCTTGGCTGTGATCCAAAAGACGTTCTATAAAGCTTGAGTAATCAGGGGAAGCTTCCCCTGATTACTGCTTTTAATGCTTGCAATCTCAAATCTTAGATTATGTTTTTTGCTACGAAAACCGAACAAGACATACTATTTCAAATGTATGTTGCCGTTGCCCCAGCTGAAATAGCCAACCTAGATTTCTTCCAAGAAAATTACTACGGCTATTTCGAGAATCTAGACGACCTTAAACTTACTCTAATAGACAGCCAAATAGACAATCTCTCAGAAGCTTTGGATTTGGCGATATCCCAAGACGGCAAGCAAGCCACCTATAACTTTGACATTAAAAAACTAGTCACAGCAGGAAAATATTTCCTGCTCTATGACTTTCGCTATCAAGGCTTTCATGCGTTCTCACTCGACGAATACCAAACAAATCAATCTTATTCACAAAAAGAATCAGCGTAAAAATCTTATTCCTTCTCCTTATGAATTTCGAGATTTTGAATAAAAGGATAATTCATTTTCCCGGTACATTAAACGAAGTAAAAGCAGCTTTATCTACTCCTGCATTTACTCGTTTATGTACCCTGATTATCCTCTTACTTTGGGCAATTATCACCTACAATCAAGTTCAAAAACCGCTACCCTTACCTCGACAAATCCCCTCACCAGCAGATCATTATCTTCTCATTGCTCTATTATCTGGAGCTTTCTATCTGTTTTTCGCTCTTTGGAAATTTTATAAATACACCTGTTATTATGGCTGGGAAACCAGATGGCACTATTGGGGCGGATTGGGAATCTATCTAATTCTCTTAAAACTCTGCTTCGTCAAAATTCATTTCCTCGCTGGTGGTCTTCTCTATGTGTTAACAGTTGGCTCAATTCCTCACTGGATCGTCAATCTCCATAAAGAAGTCTATGCCCTCAGCGGCGTACAAACGACAGTTCAATTTGTTCGCTCTCTTTATACAAGACTCAGAGCAGATGGAGAAACAGGGGTGCTGTTTGGAGGCGTATATCTGCCTCTAAGTGCACTGTGCACCTATATGCTAGTCATTGGCTCAGTAGGAGCAGGCAAAACCATTACCCTTAGATTAGCCCTGCAAGATCTCATACCACTTATTAGTCCAGGTTCCAATCTGCGCTGTATCATCTATGACCCCAAATTAGAATTTTACGGTCTGATCTACGGCATGGGAGTTAGCTCCCCCGTATATATCTTGTTTCTTTTCGACGCTAGAGCCCATGCCTGGGACATCGCTGTCGATACGACTTCGCCTGCTGACATTATCTCCTTAATGTACACTTTGTTTCCCAAACAAACAGGGCATCAAAATGTTCAGGATTTCTTTGTTCAAGCAGCTCGCAACGTTTTAGGCGGCATCGTCGAGATCTTTAATGACTTAGCCCCAGGTCAATGGACATGGCGCGACTTATATTGGGCGATTACAGATCGCAAACTAGTTATTGCCCTTTTAAAAAGCTCTCCTCAAACCTGCCATCTAGTGGAATATTTTGCCTATGAAAAACTCGCAGCCAGCGTCATGACGACGATTTACTCTCAGTTTCAACCATTTCGCACGATCTTTGCCCTCTCCGATTACCATTATCGCCAAGGACGTAAATTCAGTGCTAAAAACGACTGGAATGAAAGTGAATCTGTCGTGATTCTCGGCAAAAATGAAGAATATCGCGATATTGTAACCCCCTTTAACCAACTCTTTCTTCGTAAAGCAGCCATGCTCGCTCTTGATTCGGCGAGTGAGAATAGCCAAACAGCTCGTTATATATTTGTTATCGATGAAGCAACCAGTCTTAAACAATTGGAGTTTTTAGACTCTTTGATTCAAGAAGGGCGTAGTCATGGTGTGGTGCTGTTATTTGCCTTTCAAAGTGTGGAAACGATGAAACATTATTACGGTGAAGCTATGGCAAACGCTTTGTTGGGGCAGTTTCGCTATAAAGCAATCTTAAAACTATCAGATCCTGTTAGCGCTTATTGGGCAGCCCAAATCATTGGTCAAATGACAATCTATCACAAAGGAGCAGATAATAGCTATCAATCAATTCCCACGGCTACAGAATTTCAATTCATCAAGCCAGTAGATCGCAAACTTTCACAAGGTTTAACAGGTTATTACTGTACACAATTCCACACCCATCAACATTACTATCGCTCGCGGGTCCTTAAAAGTAAACTTCAAGAGCCAGCTCCAGAAATCGATAACTTTATTCCCATCGCTGATAGTCAGGCTCAAATACTACAACCTTGGAATCATCAAGATTTACAGAGATTGAAGATTGCAAATATTGTTCAATCTTTGAACGAACAATCAACTCAAGATTTGGCTGCTACCGCCCAAGAAGTTACAGCAGAAGTAATACCAGCACCTGAAGAATTATCTCCAGAGCTGCAATCAAAGCTTAAAGAACTCAATCAGTTTGTCGCGAATTTGCGCCAGGAAGCAAATCCAGATCAGCAAAATCCTCTCGTTGCTTGAACCTAAAAACCATGAAAAACAAAAAACTTGCTTCAGCTCTCCATTTCTTTGGCGGAGAAAAAGGTGGGGTTGGTAAATCAGTAGTATGTAAAACTGTTATTCAACTCTATTTAGACCGCCAAATTCCTGTTGTACTTTACGATACAGATCGTAGCAATCCCGATGTCATTCGCTGTTATCGCTCAGAAGTCACTTCTAAAGTAGCTGTTCTCAGTGAAGGAGAGCGCTATGAAGATTCAGCCAATGAAATCTATAATACGGCAATATTAAATCGAGTTATTGTTAATTTACCCGCTCAAGTACTCAATCCTTTAAAAAACTGGATCTTAGATAATGAATTATTTGAGGTTGCTGCTGAAGATGGGGTGCAGCTCTATCACTGGTTTACTTCCGATGGCGGTTATGACTCCCTGCATCTAGCAAAAAACTGTTTAAAAACATTCCAAAGTCAGATGCCGATGATTTTTATTCGTAACCACGGCAAAACTGATGATTGGAGTGGCTTTGAGGATGATAGCGAACTTTTAGAATTACTACAGCAGTATCAAGTTCCTGTGATTGACTTTCCGAAACTCCCAGGTGCAGCCGCCAAAAATAGAATGGATCGTGATAGTTTAACCTTCGGTCAAGTTAGACAGAACCCCGATTTTTCCTCCATTGATAAACAGCGAGTTCGTAAGTTTTTAAGAGAAGCTTACTTTGCTTTTGATAGCCTGGGTTATTTTTCGGCTCCTCACTTAGCAGAACATTTAGGAGGTAAGGTCATTGCACAATAACGGTCAACAATCGCTTCTTGATACGATTTTAGAAGGGAAATCAGATCAGATGAAAGCGCGGGTACTAGAAATTGTCATTAAATATGGAATTAACCAGGATGACGAAGCATTTTTTTTAATCTTCGTCGCTCTGGGATATCTCCAGGTGTTATTAGAAACTAGCCCTGTAACCCTAGAACAAACCTTTGTAAGCTTTCACCATGACCTTAAACAATGGACAACAACCAATCTCAGGACACTGGAGACCTTCAGTCAAGCGACCAGCAGCTTCCAGCAGAATCAGATCCTCTCACAAGAGCTAACCACTATATTGACCAAATTGGTCGAAGCATCGCTAGAGCTGACCTCAAGAATCCAGAAATTAGAGGTCAACTCCGTACATTATCAGGACAAGTCGAACAACTTAGAACAGACGTTAACCAAGAACCTGAGCGATATTTCGGCAAAACTCAAAGCCGAATTGATCGCCATAATGAACGCTCAAAAACCGAAAAAAGCCAACCCGATTATGATCTGGGGCTCTAGAATTTCTTTGGTCGTGATTATGCTCTTGAGCGTTAATCTTTATTGGCAGATTTCCCAACTTAAATCAGCGGTAAAAACCACAGAGCAAAATAGTTCCTGGGTTCTGGAAAAGAGTAATCGCTGGGATTGTCGGGTTTTCAAACTGAAAAATCCCCAGAGTCCTGAATGTCAGGGAATTCAAAACTAAAAAATAATAAGAGCTTATTTTATTGAAATGTCATGATTAAGTCTATATGATTTAATCATGACACCAAAAGCTTTGGCAGAAATTATTGACGATATGTCTCTTTGGAGTGAAGATTGGTCTCAACTTCTCTCGCCAAAGCCACCAAAAGGAACTGTTTCTAGATGGTTGTCAAAAGAGTCAGTAATTCCCCGCCATTACATCAAACAAATCATTAAGCTCAATACTCTGTTTCAAAAGGAGCTTCAGAAATTTTTGGCAGAAATTCCGCTAATTGGAATTGAGAAACTGTATTATGTAAGATATTACGATAATCAGGAATTCTGGGAGTTTTCCCCTTCCCTACACAACTGTTTTCTAGGATGTGCCGATTTTTATAACGGCTTTCTCAATGCCATCACGAAAAAACTCCAACAACAGAATATTTCCGTGTTCACGGTAGATTTTAAGAGAGGAAAATATGTCTCTTGGCTAAAATCAAACAAGTTTACTCATAATCAAGCTAGGTTAAATGAATGGGCTAAATTTTCCTATCAGCCCCCAATGCGATTAGATAAGTTACCAGAAGATATGCGAGCCAGGGCAGAGGAAATAACAGCTCAACATTCCACTTCAGCGACCGATCATCACTTCGATATCGAAGACATGGAAGAAACGGTCTTAGAAAGACTAAAGGCCATAATCCTTAGAGCTAAATTAAAGCATTTAGCTGAAAAGAGAGAGTTAGCAGAAACGCCCTAATAGCCTAAATCATTATCTTGACTGGGGGCAGATTTAGAAGAATTGTCTATCGATTTATTATTGTTTTGTTCAGGAGATTCTTTGAATGTTGACTGTTCTTTTTGAGCGGCAGTTTTCACAGCAACACCAGCGGCTATGGATTTGGTCGATAATTCTAACCAATCCAATCTTCGACCCACTTCGGGGGCTAATTGTTTAGATTCCCTGATTTTATTAACTACTTCAGGATATTCAGATTTTTCCATCGCTTTGACAGAAGAGAAAAGTTTGTCGTAAAAATAGCCCTTGGCTTCTTCCTTGCTTAAATTTGCTGTTTGGGGACTAGCCTGTTCAATAGCTTCTCGGATTTCTGCTCTTTGATATCCAGCAGCTCTCATAGTAGAAGCAATACCTCGATCATTATTGATAGCTTTATCGATATTGGTCAAAGATTTAAACCCTTTTGCTTCCTGTTTTAATTCTTGGTTAACTCTGCGGCCTAATTCTGCTTGATATTCTTGTTTAGCAGTAAGTTTAACTTGAGGATTATTTTTGGCATAGTTTTCTACCTTTAAAGCTGATTCGATTCTAGCAACCCATTTATCATTGGAAGCTTCTTCTTTATATCCTGCACGACAAGCTTCTTTGTACATTTCTTCGGGATGATTCTTCTGGAAGTGATTGGGTTGCCCAAAGATATAAGGACTGGCTTCTTTAATAACTTGTTCAAATTCTTCTTTGTCGATTTTTTGATTGTTCTGAGCGTAATCTTTGCCAATACTTCTAACGATATTTTGCTCTATTTCTTTATATTGAGGTGTTTTGTTATTATAGTCTGTGCGAAATTGTTGATTATATTCTTGACGAAATTCTTTAGGAGTTAGTCCAAGCTTATCAACATAATTTTTTTCAACTTTTCCTAATCGATATTGATAGGTTTCTTTTAAAGTAAGATTTTTTTGTTCAGTGTTTTTGACTTGTTGATAAACTTGTGCTGCTTGCTCGAATCTAGAAATTCTCTGAACTTCTATTTTTTCTTGGATTGTTTCTCTTTGTTCTTCTAACTTACGATTGTGTTGTTCTATTCTTTGTCTTTGTTGTACTTCATAACGTTCATGTTCTTTTGGTTTCATTAAACCATGTTCGTACTGAATATTTTTTCGTGCTTCTTGTTTTTCTTTATATGATTTTATTCCCTCTCTAATTGTGCTTTTAAGTTTACTATATTGACTTGATTTTGATGATTCTTTTTCATCTTCATCCAAACATGTTGATTTGTTTGTTAGAGAAGTTTCTTTGGTTTTAGAAAATGATTTTTGTTCGGTTTTTTGAGGAATATTTGAAGGAATATCCGTAGTTTTTAATCCTACTTGATTGATTGCCGATGATTGTTCTTTATTTTTAGGAACTAAGGTCTGTCCGCCTTTGAGAGGTTCTGGTTTTACCTGTTCTTTTACTGCATTTATTTTCTCTTGTTTTTCTGGAATATCTTGTTTCTTTGGTTGTTGTTGAGATTTTAATTGCTGAAAGTTTTGCGCTCCTTTTTCAATGGGGTCCTTTGTTTTTTCAGATGCTTTGAAAACATCTTTGGTCACTTGTTCAAATTTTTTTGTGCTTTTTTCAGCTAACATCTTAGTTTCTTTTTTACTAGCTTCTTTCGCACTGCGTTCAGCTGCCTCTTTCTTGGTAGCTTCAACAGCTTGTTTTTTAGCCTGAGCTTGAGCTGTTTCTTTAGCTTTTTGTTCAGCTAGTTCCTTGGCTTCTTTTTTGGCTACGGATTTAGCAAGTTCTTTAGCAGCTTTAAGAGCTAAAGGTGCGTATCTAGCGATATACCACCACATTTTTGGCTTGAAGGTAACGTTACTATTTCCCATAGTAGCGAAAGACTTACCTTGTGGGAGTTTATCAGGTTTTTCTAATTTCTTCTGGGCTTCTGGTTTTTGGTTTTTATAGCCCGCAACCTTATGGTGAAATCGTTCCACTAGGCTACGCAGATAAGATTGTCTGCGACTGGCAACTTGATTGAGTAGATTGGGAGATGCTCTTAAAAGAGTACGACGAATCGCTTCTTTACTGTATCCACGCTGGGCTAGCTTTTCGGCTAAATATTTATCTCCACTGTGATAAAAGCTGACTCCTTTGGCTTTCATCTGTTGACCAAGCTCAGTCAGATAGGCGCGAATCGGTCGTCTTTGATTGGGGTCGGGTTTTTCAGCTTTAGTTGCCGCTATTTGAGCCAGATATAAGCGACGATCTCTTTCAGTGATAGCAGCAGCTCCTGATACAGCCAGGATATTAGCTGTTCTTTGGTTGTAGGGTTCTAAGCTGGAGGGGAGTTTTTGTTGTGAGCCTCTGGTATTAGACGTTGAAGTCTGACCAAGAGGCTTACTTCGTTCCTGTTCTGATTGAGAGCGGTAATAGATTTGTTCAGGGGTTACTTTCCCTTCAGCAACTTCTTGTTCAATTTGCTGAATTTTTTCTAGGTTTTTAATTTCTTGAGTAAGACGCTGATCTTGGGAGCGTAGTTCTTCTAGATTCTTAGCTGAAGGAATTTCTCTTCCTGTAATATGGGTTTTAGCTTCTGTTACTGAGGGTAAATGGGAAAGAGATAAATCTGAAAAACGTTGTTTTATTTCTGTTTTTTTTACTCCTAAGCATCGGCCTAGTCCGTGAACATTACCTGTTCTATCTACAATTACATAGCTATGACGAACGCGACCACCCGTACCTGCTCTTTCTCCCCTAGCAAGCAAGTAATCCATCGATAAAATAGCTGCCTCAAAGGCTTTACCGTTATCGGTTTGCTCATATGCTTGCCTGAGATCTGCTTTGACTTGATTGATCTCAATTCCAGTTCGTTTTTCCTGTTGTTGTTCTGGCCAAGTTTTCTCAGCCACGGGTCGTTTAACTTCTGTTGCTTTAGCCGATTCCATCCATTGGACAATCTGATTAAGACCCTCTTTTTCCAGCTGTTTGATGACAGCGGCATTGTGTTTACCAATAGTGATGTTATGGCCAAGATCATATTCTAATTTGCGGGCAATTTTTTCGTTACGCAGATAGTTATGCCAGATGCTAATTTCGGTGCCATTTTCTCTGATGCGATTGTAAACTCGATGTTTGTGAGTTCGACCCTGTTTGGTATGGGTCACTTCAATAAAGGCTTGTTCGCCTAAGTTATATTCAGTTTCAAATTCTGACCAGCATTTTTGCCAGTCGTCTTCACTGATGATTTGGTCAGGGTTGAAACTAACATGGAATAGATTTTTGCTTTTTCCCGTTCCAGCCGCGAGAGCATCCATAACCTGGAGGGATTTAGCGACGGAATTATTTTGCCAAACGGACAAGTAGCGACTGCTAGTGAAGCTGACTTGCTCATTGTCATCGGTATTGATTAAATGAGCGGCTAAACGTCGGGCTTCTCCTCTGGCTGAGGTTTTGATGATCATTTTCTAAAGGAGTCAGAATTCTGTTTACTCAATTATCATTAGCAGCACTTCTACCAAGAGCTTGAAGTACTTGTTCAATCGTAAAATTGAGAATTTCCATCTCAGCCTCAACTTCTTGTTTATAGGGAGGAAAACCCTGATTATGACGACGTGACAACTGATTAATGTTGTTGCCGATTTTATTCAGTTCGGCGAGGGTTTTACGTAAGAGTTCTATTTCTACAGGAGGACGTTTAGCCTGTGGGGGAACGGGAGCATTGACCAGTATTTTACGAGCGTAATAGCCTGGGGTGATGCCCGCTCTTTCTGCATCTTCTTGGATCTGCTGTTTTTCTTGTTCTGTTACGCGAAAGCGAAACACTTCTTGTCGCTTCCTTTTTTCGCTGCCTGTACGTTTTTTGCTCATCAGGTTTTTCCGTCTGATTGATACCGTAAATCGGTGATGCTTCTTCAGTTTAATAATTATCAAAGACCATTGGTTTAAAAGAGGAAAACTAACATTCACTGGGATTGTTTTTCCTCAGCTTTGACCGATGCGTCACAGGCTTGGGGAGCAAGATTCAAATTGATAGTGGAGGGAAAATTGGGGAGCAGCTGTTTTTGGGGGATGCAATGGGGGTTCGAACCCCCTTGCCAAGCCTGCGAGGTAGATAACACGGCACGTGGTAGCTCCGCGCAATGGCTTGCTCCTCTCTCACGCGATCCTATTATGCTGCCTTATTGTCGGGGTGGGCAGTTCGTTCCTTTGGGGAATTTTATTGAGCGCAAACGCTCATCTACTAGCGTGAAGTCTCAGCTTTGATTGCCTATAATTATCTCATCAATGAAGTTAATAAGGCGTAAACTTTTATGAATAATCGTCGATTGATACTAATCTCCAATCAAAAATCCAAATATGGCATCATGAAGAAGAACTCATAAGAGCCTCTAGATCATGAAATCTTCAATTGAACGTAAATTGGATTCTCTACGGGATAAACAAAGTCAAATTCAACAGCAGATTAAGAAGCTGGAAAAAGAAAAATCCACCGAACTACGAAATATTCGCCACAAGAAATATCACATGATTGGTCAAGTAGTTTTAGAGACTATTGAGGCGGGACAAGCTGTATCTTTGCCCTCTTCTGAGGCGTTACTATCTCTGATGGATGAACGTCTTTATCGCAAAACAGATCGGGCTTTGTTTGGTTTGAAAAGTGAGGGTAAATCTGCTGCGAAAAAATCTGCTCAAACTGCTAAAAGTTCTCACGATTCCCAGAACTCAGCACCCCACCAGATTGAGACTCTAGTTGCATCGAATTTGGAAATTACGGCCAAAACAAAATCTAGTGAATCTAATAATCAAGCTTCTACAGTAGCTGTTAAATCTCCAACTCATCTGAGTTCTTCTCATTCTCAGGATGAGCTACTCAAGGAGTTTAATTTGTGATTTAGGAGAAAATTTTTATTTAAAAATCAGTTGCTGAGGTTTTTCGATAAAGACAATTCCTGATTCTCCTTCAGGCACTTCAATTTTGTTGTAGCCGCATTCTCCATTACAAAGAGGTGTAATGGCTGGAGGGAGTTTAACTAATTTTAGTTCTAGTTCGCATTGGGGACATTGATAGGTGACTTTTTCTGGAGGTTTTTTAGTGGGAGCATAGGGATATTTCATCTGCCAGACAAAAATATCTGAGGGAAGTTCTTGATAGGCTTGTTCAAATCTTCCTCCCTCCTCTACATAATGCTTGATCCCATAACCATGCTCTAAACCTCCTGGTTGTCCTGTAGAAGAAGGCATTAATCCAACTCGCTTCATCCGCTCCGCCCATCCTTGGGAATAATAGCCTGAGCGACGGCTACTTTGGTTGCTTTCTCCTGATTCTAAGTAATATTCGAGATGTACCATCATCCGAGTGAGGGTTTCACAAAGCTCATCAGAGCTTTGGATTAGTTTGGGACTCAGAAGAATTAAATGGGCTTCTTCTTCTTGATGGCGAATCCAGACTTTGGGTTTAAAGGCTCCATCGCAGCGAGAGAGATTTTGGAACTGAAAATAGGGATAGGGAAGCCGATTCTCAAACAGATGTTGATTGAAATGGTCGAACAACAGATAGAAGCATTCTAGTTGTTCTGCTGTGGGTTTGATGGCGGGTTTTGCCATTTGATCTGTCTCATCTTGCTTTTGGGTTTGCCATCCCAAATTGGTTTAGTTTCAGTGAGATAATCATCAATTTTTATTCTTCTCGTATTTGTTAAATATGCTCGGTTGGAAAATTTAAATCAACCTAAAAATTCGGTGTCTCCTAAGCAATCAACTAGTAGTCTGAAAATACAGATATTAGGGAGCAAAGAATTATGATTAACGGCAGAAATCCTGAGATAACAATTAAGTTCACTGAAAAACCTGAACTTCCTGAACAAGGAAAAAAAGTTCAACTCGAAATCAAATCTGACAATGGAATCATTATTAAAACCGAGGTTAATCGCAAAAGTTTGAAAAAACAGGTGACCAAAATGGAAAGCTTTGCTGATTGGGTTGGAGCCTTATCAGGAAAAATTGTGAGTGTTTCTCCCGAAGGTGTGATTGAAATTGAAGGGGCAGGGGTGAATGTTTTTGAAAAGAAACCAAAGGCTCCTGCACCAGCAAAAGAAGCTAGTCCTGAAACTTCAACGGCAGCTTAAAAAAGCTATTGCTGAATATAACCCCGTTTGTGACGGTGGCGGTTTTGTTGCTGGAAAAGTTTCAAGGCTTCTTCGTAGTTTTGGCAAACTGTTGTTAGCGATTGTCCTGCTCCCCGCGTCTGATCTCTTCCCCAGTTACGCTTGATAATCCAATTAGCAAAAATATCTTGGCGCAGTTCAATGGAGTAATACCTGGTTCCTTTGCGCCAAGTTGAAGAAAGCCATTGATTGAGGGTATAGCTGATTTGAGTCATCCTTGGTTCTTAACAGATTTTTTAACCTCTGGGATGATTTTAGTACTTGGCAAGTAGGGTAGATTGCTTTTTCCTCCAATACTTACTTGTCGGTAATCCTAGAGCTTTTAAGCACTACTTAAAGGGATTATTCTCAGTTCTTCCCACATTACAAATGCCCCTTAGTTACCTATTTTATTCTTTCAAGCGGTTTGGCAGTTGATCTCTGAAGCTAGATTGCTCAGTTTTATCCCCAAATCAAACCGTTAGGTTTTGTTAATCAAATTTGTTAATACGTTAAAGTACTATTGTTAGAAAGTTACTACGTTAAGGGTTTATTAACCAATTGATTTTTCAAAGGAAATAGGATTATTTTGTCCGTAATGTTCCGATAAATTGTCCTCGATATTCCGATAAACTGTCTGCGATGTTCTGAGGATTAACGTCCGTGATATTCCGACAAACTGTCTGCGATGTTCTGAGGATTAGCGTCCGCAATGTTCCGATAGATTTGTCCGCGATATTCCGATAGCAAAAAACTTATCAACAAAGCTGTAAACAGAATTATGCCTAATTTTAAATAGGGTTATTGGCGACAAACTTCTCACAAAATGCCAAAAATGCTTGCTCTTTATTTTGAGGAATCACTTGATTCTGCCCTTGTATCCAAGTCTTCCAAGCTATCTGAATTGTTTGAATATCATATTTGGGATAGCGTTGCTGTGCCTGTGACCAAGTGGTTTCCTCAATCGAGAAAGGGTTGTTCTGACTGGCCTTTGTTCTGGGAAAAAGAGACTTAAAGGTGACAATCTCTGGAGACTTTCTATGTTGACTTTCTCTTTTGATAAATAATTGATAATCGGGAATCTGCTCTCTAGAAATTACTTTTCGCAAATCAGCTCGAAACTTTCGTAAATCTCGAACTGTACCGCATTTATTAGCTAGCTTAGACAAACTGATAGACCAATTTTTCTGATGGCCGCAATGCTTACGTGCTAGTTCATACAGACGGCGTTCTAGCCCCATTTTTAGCTCGAAGTAATCGGGGTTAATAGTTAATACCCGACGGTCTTTCGTAATGGCGCGGAACATCCAATCATTTAAAGTGACTTCGACAGCCCCCATAATTCTGGTGCCGTCGGCTTTTTCTTTTTCAATGACGCGCCAGGTTTCAATCCACCCAAATCCTCGCCGTTCTCTTTGTTGCCCTGCTGCGATAGTAGTCACAATATTGGTGCTTCTAAGGCGAAACAAGGCATCGAGGAATAATTCATAAGAGCGTTTACCTGTGCCTCGACCGGTACTTTTGAGGCAATCATAAGCAGCAAATTGAATTGTACGAGATACGGGTAGGTCTTTTTCAATTCTGTCATTGAGCAAGGTTGCCAAATAAATGAGGATATCTTTATCCCAAACTGTGGCAATGCCTTTAGGGCCTGGTTCAACTTTAATTTGAACTCTGGTATCTTCAAACAGAATTGGTGTCATTTTAGGTTGCTTTTGAATGGAGAAAAAGGGAAACTCCATGAGCACGCGGTCATCCTTGAAAGAGGCATCGGCAATATTGCCCAAAAACAGATCGATTTGTTGTGCTTGTTTCATGCTTAGTTCTTTTTGGATGTCCGCGATGTTCCGAGAAAAACAGACTATAAAGACTATTGATAGATTGCAAGAACGGTTTGAAATAGTAAAAAATTTCTAAAATTTGGTTGGCGTGGCTAAACTTTAGTGCGTACCCTTGAATCAATATCAAGAAATAACTTTTATGAGTGTGACTCGAATTGCTGTAGCTGGGAGAAAAGGAGGAGTGGGAAAGACTACCATTTCCTGCGGGATTGCTTCGGTGTTTGCCCATCAAAAGAAGCGAGTTTTGGTGTTAGATCTAGATCCTCAATCCAATGCCGCTTTCGCTCTAGGAGGAGACCCCACTCAACCTGGGACAGCAGAATTATTACTAGGACAAAATCCCAAACCTCTAATCATTAACGACTATCTGTCCGTTCTCCCTGGAGGAGTAGAATTAGGCTCTCAAGGCATTCAATCATGCTATGCCGAAGATTTAGCCGATGCTGTTTCCCCCTTACCCTACGAGATACTGATTTTTGATTGTCCTCCTGGCAATGAACATTTAGAAAGACTGGCTCTGTTTGCTGCTCAATCGGTATTAATTGTCGCCAATGCCCATCCGATGGCTATTATGGGCGCGGGACGAGTTCACGGTGAACTGACAACTTCTCAAAAGAAAGGAAGAAATAGTGCAAGTCGCTGGGCAATTGTTCAATCTCTTATTGATAAACGACGTAAATTGGACAAAAATTTGGAATTAGTTTTAAAGGATTTGTTTCCAGCCTTAGAACATCTTATTGTCCATCAAGATACTGAAATGGCGAATGCCACAGCGAACCAAATCCCCATCATGGAACATGCCCCGAACTGTCGAGGAGCTAGGGATTTACAAGTAATAGCAAATTGGGGAACTCATGGCTAAAAAAAAAGCACCCAACTGGAATGTTGTTGCTCAAATCACGAATGATATGACTGATAAAGATCAGCAACAACAAGTGAAAAACGCCCAAGAGCATCAACCAAAAACTATCATTCCTCTAGAACAGATCAAAGTTCGAGAACAAGATACCAGACCGCTTCATGAATCCCATGTAGCGGACTTGGCTGAATCTATTACTGTTTTAGGACTTCTCGAACCTTTAGTTCTAGATCTCCGCTATCGGTTATTAGCAGGAGGTCATCGTTTAGCCGCTATCCAACTAGTCAAAGAAACCAATACCAAAGCTTATCAACAGCATTTTCCCAATAATCTTGTTCCTGTTCGCATCATGGCCTTTGATGCTGTGGAGAATCCCGATTTGGCTCTACAAGTAGAAGTAGCCGAAAATGAACATCGTCGGGATTACACCCCAACTGAAGTTAAACTAATGGCAGACCGCTTACAGGAGCAAGGCTACAAGCGATTAAAGGGCAGACCAGCGCAGGGAGAAAAATCTCTTGTCCAAGCGTTAGCTTTTGTCGTTAATAAAAGCAAGCGCACCATTGAACGCTATTTACAAGAGGATAAAAATCATGATGGCCAAGAAAGTGCGACACGTGTCGCACTTTCTTCTGAACGAGCTGCTTTGAGAAAAACCTATAAAGACCTCAAAAGCTGGCAAAAAGCCCTACAGGAAGAACCTCAAACTCCAAAACGTCAGTCATTAGCTAAAAAACTACCGAGTATGATGCGATTGATTGATGCGGCTTTAGCTGAAATAGAGGGGATAGAAAAAGAAGAACAACAAACTTCATGACAGCTCGTTCCCATATTCCCTTTGCCATGTGTTTATGGTGGATTTTTAGCCTAGTTATGGGCTATCCGATAACAGGGCATAGTTCTGTTATCGCAGGAATAGGAGGTTTAATGCCTGATTTAGACCATCCTAAATCAGCTTTAGGGCGCAGAATTCCCCTTGTCAGTGACACCATCTCAGCTTTATTCGGTCATCGAGGCATTACCCATAGTTTACTCGCTGTGGGAGTAATGATTCTAGTTCTAATGAGCATCACAACTAAGCCAGAATATCAAGAATTGAACTGGATGGTTGCGCCTCTTTGCATCGGTTATATTTCTCATATTATCGGCGATTCCCTCACCCCATCAGGAGTACCATTACTTTATCCAAAAAAGAAAAACTATAGTCTAAAAGTCTTTAAAACAGGAAGTCTTCTCGAATTTATCATCATGGGATTACTGACTATTTTTCTGGTGACAATCGGTGGAGTCGGACAACAAGTTTATCAACAGATCCTGATGACATTTCAGCAGAACCTTGCTTTTTAAAATCACTTGAAAAACATCCCCAATCTTTTTTTCTGTGGGAAGGAGTAGAGGAGCAATATATTCTTCTCTCTTCAACAACAACGAAATATATGGATTTTGCCATCAGAACCCTGGTCATGATGGTAATCCATACTTAAATCACGAGCAAAGGCTTCATAATCAATATAAAAGTGCAGATGATCTGGCAGTTCATAAAGATAAAGCTGATCAAACAAATCATCAGCATAATCTCTAAAGCTCTCCCACTCGCCACAGTAACTTTCCTCAAATCCTTCTTCTGCGGCATAATCTTCGCCTATATATTGAGCATAGATTGCATAGGCTTCGCCATGTTTGGACAGTAAATTTGCTATTTCCAACACTTGAGAGATACTCGGACTTAAACCATAAAAACCATCATAATCAGCTATCTCCCATTCTTCAGCTAAAGGCTCTTGAGACATGGCTAAGATCTCTTTAATAGCGTCCCATAATCCATCTTTGTCTAAATCTTCTAACTCGACCCATCGGCCAACAATCCGTCCTGCATTGTAATCAGCTAGAGATTGAATAAAAATACTAGTCATAACTCACTCCATAAATTGAGGTTAAAGGTGATGCGCGTGCATGACCTTCTGCCCCTCGGCGAGAGTGGGGAGGCAAAGTCAAGACCAGTAAAAGGGGAGGGGTATCTCCCAAATTTCTGTCAGTTAAAAATCAAATCTTTTCTGAAATTAGGGGACACCTCTTTGGCTGCTTGGAGCGTTAGCGTAGAGTTTAATCTTGACTGCGCCAGGGTGCGAAGCCCCTTAGCATTGGAGAAAGGAGATATTCTCTTGAATAATCAGCTAAAATGAAATAAGATAAGCCTCTTAAGCAACAAGGGATAGACTCGTGTCAGAAGCTACAAATATCAGAAATGAAATAGCTAATCAGCTGCCCAACATGCCTGCTGAACAGATTAAGCAAGCAGTTATTAAATGGCTTGATACAGAAAATGCTGAACTGGATGAATTATCAGAGAATTTAGCTCAGGAACAAAAAAGCTCTTCCCCTCAGAACTCCTTATCCAAGGAAGAAAAGATAGCAGCTTTTCATGAATGGGTAGAAAGTCATAGAGGACTAAATCTGCCTTTTCTCAGTGATGAAGATATTAGTAGAGAAAGCATGTATCCAGATAGATTCTAATGTCATACCTATTAGATACCAATATCTTGCTACGTGCTGCTTTGACCAATCATCCTCTGAATGCTGTCACCGTAAAGGCGGTAAATCATCTATTATCAGTCGATGAAGAATTAGTAATTGCCCCTCAAAATTTGATTGAATCGTGGAATGTCTTGACGCGCCCGCAGAACAAAAATGGCTTTGGCTTGAGTCCTAATGATGCCCAGCAAGAAATTGAGAAATTAAAAATAACTTTCACTTTGCTACCAGACACCTCTCAGGTTTTCTCAGAGTGGGAAAAGTTAGTAATGAAATATCAAGTGAAAGGAGTTAATGTTCATGACACTCGTTTAGTTGCTTTTATGTTGGTGCATAAGATAAGTCATATTTTGACCTTTAATACTAAAGATTTTCAAAGATTCAATTCGGAAATTATCGTCGTGCATCCTGATGCAGTGGAGAATCAATAAAAAGAAAGACCCCATCAGTAATAACTGATGGGGATTAGGTGATTACTTTAAAAGGCCACTTCTTCAGAGACCTTTGACTTGGTAGGTAAGACATCCTTATCGATGCGCTCGCCGCGAATGCTGGCAACCCAGTAAGATTTACTATCTTGAGCATCAACTTTATAGTAGGAGAGGGAACCTTCAATTTTGACTCTTTGACCAACCTTGAAGTAGCCAGCATGTTGCTGAGCTTGTTGTCCGAAGAAAGTGACTTTGTGCCAAACTTCAGGCAACTGTTTCCAGTCTTCATTTACTTTGTAAGCATCTTGAGTGCAGATAGTGATTTCAACGCGAGTCGAACCGTCGGGATTTGGTATCACTTCAGGGTCTTTGCCGAGATTTCCTCTTAAGATAATTTGGTTATTATAAGCCATAAGATTTACTCCTTGTTTAATGGTTAACTAACTTGAGGCGGATTAATACAGTAGGAGAATCTTTTGTCGCTCAAGGGCATAGCGAACTAAAAACGGAGGGTCTAACCAGAGGTTGGAAACCGTTTTTAGCCTGGAACGACAAATCCCCTACTGTAGGCCAATACAAGTTAAGTTTTACCAATAAACAACCAGGAGCCAAGAACGAACAATGGCTCATTATGAGGGAAATTAGCCCAAGAAATCTCAAAATTCTGACCAAGTTAGCAACCCCTTAATCAGTTCTCAATTATCTCTGGAAGTAGCCACCAGGAATGAAAGTGAAACAGCTTTGTTCAAGAGTAGAGATCAATTCACTCTTTAGCAAGTTACACAGCTATGGTTGAATTGGAATAGGAGTAGCAGCATGAAAGAGTAAAAGAGAAGTCCCCTGGATGAGTTAAAAAGAGGGTAGGTTGATGAATTTCATAAATACGCCAGCCTTTTTAAGCGTTGATACTTTGTTTAATTGGCAGTCTAAAAAAATGAAGAGAGACTGTCAGTGTCGTTTGAGAATTTACAAGATTACTGTAGAGCAAGCGGTTGTCATCGCTTCTCAACTGCCAGATGAAGCAAGTTGTTCGATTGCTGATGAAGCCTTAACCCTGATCCCCCTGATTTGTCAGAAGTTACTTCTTAAACTGACCAGTATTATGTGGGTAGAACATTATCCCAAAGGATATCTCAAGGATGAAGAGGTCTATGAAGAGGTGACGTTAATACAAGATAAAATCACCTCGAAAAGAATCAAAAAACAGAAGATCGAAAACCTCTTGTCAGTGAAGCTCATAGTTTGAGTCGTTTAGCTATACGTTCTAATATCATTAGTTAATATCCCTTGCTACTTCAAATTCATTCAGAATATTACACCCCAATTCCCATTCAACTAAAGAATTCACATTCTCTTTGTTATCACAATTTAATTCCCATTCTTTCCTGATTTCATCTTCAGTTTTATTGTAAATATTTGAAAACACCGTAAATCTTATATTTTCTGGATTCGAAGGATGCCATACTTTAATATTTCCATCATCATTATCAACGACAACAGAGTAATTACCGTTCCCCCATTTAATTAACATTTTCCTTTTTCTCTCTATGCCTCCAATATCTTGATAAAATTAAATTTAAATAATCAACTTACTACATTGTAATCTCTTCAAGTAAATATAAATAGAATATTTAAGTTAATTATAGCTATGGTAGTTTTCGCCAATCCCATTCTCTTGAGCCTCCAGGAAAAAGCTTGGCGTCTTTATATTGCTGAACCTCTACTTCGATTTGTCCCCACTTGATATAGGTAATGGCTGGAGAACTCGGTTTGATAGCCCCCATCATGCTTCCTCAACATCTATTTCCCTCAGTTTAACAAGTGCCATAATGGGCAATTTCTCTGCTCAACGATTAAACTGAAGACCCCCGAGCTGAATTTCGAGATCAAGGACCTCTAGAAAACTGCTTTTATCTCTTCAAAAACAGGCAAATAACAATAGATAAGATTTCCTTATCTATTAAGTAATTATACTTAGCCTCTTCGCGATTATTCGATAAGTTTTCCTTAATCGCCTTACAAACGGCAACGAAATCATAGGCTTTTAAGCCCCTTACGCTATCAAAGTGGGGTTTGATAATGTAAAATCTGTTCCATGAAAGTGAACAAATTTGGGCGAGCAGCAATCCTCACCCCGGCACAGATAACTTTACTATTTGACGAGGGCTTTACCAAAGCGCGCGATCGCGCGATGTTTGGCGTTTGTTTATATGCAGCGGCACGGATTAACGAAGCTTGTACTCTTTTAAGAGGGGATGTGATCGGTATTAAAGGAGTGCGAGATGTTTTGGTGATTCGCTCTTATAACACTAAAGGAAAACAGTCTACCCGCGAAATTCAGATGCATCCTCAGTTGAAGGAATATCTGGAGCTGTATCAAAAAAAGGCTCTGTATCAGAACAGTCCTCATCTGTTTCCTGGAAGACATGGTAGGGGCAGTATTCATAAAGCCAGTGCTGACAGGATTTTACGAGATACTTGTAAGCGGTTGGAGATTGAAGGAGTGAGCACCCATAGTTTTCGACGTACAGCATTGACCAAGATGAGTGATTCTGGAGTGCCATTGCGGCATATTCAAGCGATCTCAGGGCATCGTACTCTAGCTGCTTTGGAGCGGTATTTGGGGGTTACGGAGCAACAAAAAGAGAATGCGATTGCCGCGTTGAATTTTTATTTGTAAGTAATCTCCCCAAAGAAATGAAGCCAAGTTACTTAGAAAAACTGAAGGAAGTGCTTGTTGAGAATTTTGGATATTCTACTTTTTCCAGTGTTGAAAGAAAACTTTCTTGATTACAGCTCCCAGGTCATCTCTTGTTTAACAGTGATCCGCTGTTATCCTATCTAACCTTTCATTAAACTCATCAGGCGTTAACTTACAAATCGGTTCGCGTTCGGGATAGGTTTTAAGGATATTCGCGGCGGCATCTCTGCCTGTCCCTTCTGGCGGAGCAATCACCCAGGTCGGGACATTAAGCTCCACAATCTTGGAGTACATCAACCTCGCGTAATCCTCCATTCCTCCAAGATCCTGAGCGTAATCGGCAAAGATCAGCAATGCTGCGGGACGACCACATTTCAGGCAGGGAATGAGTTTGCTGGCAATCTTTTCGATTGATTCAGGGGGTTGCTGGGCAGAGTGAGGGTCTCGGTTGCCGAATGATGCGGCCCTTCCGCCTAATGCTTGATCTAATTGATGGGAAAGCTCTTTGCCAATAGGTTCAAAAATAGCTCCCCTTTTAGCTGTCATCGGGTCATCGGGGTCACCAACTACTTCACAAAGAATCTGGGTTTGCCCATCGGGGCGCTCTTGCAGCAGGACGCGGCCTAAATCACCGAGTTCCGAGTGACGAAACATAAAAGCTACACCATTGGGCAGTTGTTCTTGACGGTAGGTAATATCAGAGGAAAGGTTGAACACGCGGGTTTTAGCCTCAAGTTTTTAATCTAGGCTACGCCGGATCATTCCTCGAATGTAATTCGCTTATCTTTTTTTAATGGGAGGAGTCAGCTTGATATTAGCCCGACAGGATAAGTCTCGATTTCCGCGATACTTAGGAGCTTCTTATCATTGGTAAGAAGAGGCGCACCTAACTTGAAAGCTGTGGCGGCAATGATGGCATCTGGCACTTTGAGATTATATTTCTTTCGCAGAGAGATCGTTTCTGTCTTGATGGGATTCTTAAGTTCAACAACAGTTACATCATTAATAAAATTTTGAATCAGGTTAATTTCATATGCCTGAATAGGGGGATAAGAAAGCAGTTCGATCTCCGTGATAATTGAAATGACGTACTGCTTCTTTTCTAGAGGTTTTTGTAAACGACCGCCTAAATGATACAGCACCACATTGGTATCTAGAACCAGGAAGGAACTACCACTCACTGCGCATACGTTCCTGAAAGGTTAAGGGGTCTTCGCTCAAAGTTACTGTTCCCGCGTATTTATCTAGGCTGCTTGCTGGCTTAACATCCTCAATAAGTTCTTTGAAGTCATCTTCTCGTGAATTTTCTGCTTCAGCGGCTTCATAAGATACCGTCAGCTGGATATCCTGATTGATGATACCTGTGGGAATCTCCATGTCCAGATGCACCATACCATCAGAGCCTGTATGGGCTTGAATACATATTTCATGGTCAGACATAATGCTGCTTCTATCCTTGCTGCTTTCAATTAAGGCTTAATAGTATCTAATTCTATCCTGTAATTCAATGTTCTAACTTGTCACTTTCAGATTCTACATCGGGATTTCGTAGTATGACGATCAATTATCAACCCAGACAAGACAAAGAGTTGAGAGTAAGTGAATGCGATCGCTATGTGTAAAAAGATGAGAGTTGAATGTGGGAAAAAGAAATTATTCCGCAGCGAATAATACAAGAAATCGTCAGACCACTGCTATAGAGGAGCCACAGAAATCTTGTTCAGTGAGATTGTTAAGTTTTTTATCACTCCCCTAGCTCTTCACGTTACGTCACCCCCTATCTTAAAAATACAGAGAATTAGAAGCAACGAAAACATCATGTACAGTATTGGGGAAGATGAAATTAAATTTGTTCATCTCTT